>NZ_MDGN01000038.1:0-190717 GCF_002742365.1 Maribacter sp. 4U21 | reverse complement strand
AGAATAGGAGTTATTAGACGATTCTTCCCTAAGAAAACGGACCTTAATCAAGTCTCAATAGAGAGAATCAAAGAAGTGGAATTATTACTAAATTACAGACCTATTAGAAAGTTTAACTATTACAACCCTATTGAAGTCCTAAAAAATAAGTGTGTTGCACTTATGGATTGAACACAGCATTCAATTTATTATACATTAAAATAATGACCAGACCATAAATACCGCCTAAAAGGTATTTTATCAACTTAAAAAAAATTTATTATAGTCATAACACTGAATATTACAATGTTAAATACATACAGAGTATCCAATCTGGGTATATTTAATATGTTCAATTTGTAATTAATAAATTTTTGTTATTTTGATGGTTAATTTTCTAACATACATGAAAAGATTTCTAGGTATTTTATTGTTTTTCTTAAGCTTGCAGCCGTCCAACGCCCAAGGATTTCTTCAAAATGTGGTTAGTGAAGAAGAAATAGATGAACTATGTTCTGGGAATCAGAGCCAGCCAGCCGATCAAGAAGCAGAATTGGTAGTCGATCAAATAATGGCTCAGATGCAGCTAAAAAGGGCTTTTAAATTAAGAAAATGCACTGCAATTGGCAATGCATACGCCACAATTCAACCCGATGCCAATAATAACCAAACCCCATATATCTTATATGATCCACAATGGCTAGAAGAAATGGCAAACAAGTCGAAAACAGATTGGGCTTCAATTGGTGTTCTTGCTCATGAAGTTGGACATTTTCTTTTATATCATGCCCTAAACAAAAAGGGCAGTAATCCTGTTTGGGAAATACAAGCAGACCGTTTCGCAGGTTCTACTTTAGCAAAAATGGGCAGTACTTTAGAAGAAGCACAAAGTATGTTCGATAATTATAATCAAAAAGAAGATAGTCGATCTCATCCCGGAAAGGCAAAGCGCTTGGAAGCTGTTAAGGTAGGCTGGATGAATGTTAATAATCCTCAGAAGCAGATAACCCTTAGTGAAAACACCCCAGAGCGAGATGTCAGTTCTGAATTAATCGTTAATCGTTATTTCAATGAACTTGGGGGAATAAAAAACCTGAGTCAAATAAAGAGTCTTAGGTTTGAAGAGGAAATTTCAGAAACTAAAGGATTAGATTTAAATCAAAAGCCTTTAACCTACAGTTATAGCTACACTTTAAATCCAAACAAAGTAATAATAAATTCCAATAAGAAAGACCAACAATATGTAATAACCAATAACGATTCTATTAGTTGGCGCTATACCAATGAGAATAAATGGCGAGAAGGCGCTCCAAGAATAGGAACAACAGCAGATCAAGATGGTCATTCCTTCATAAGGCAGATTAGTTCTAGTTTTCAAAACTTTTTTGATGATTTTCTGTTAAGTTCAAATCCAGAAGTAGTTGATTATAGAAGACGAAGAGTACTTGACGATGAGGAGTGTTTTTTGCTTGAGTTCCCTGAAGAAACCATAGAGTTAGGAGACTTAAGGAAAAAAGGGAGGCGCATTATACAAAAAACTCAATACTATTTTAACACTTATACAGGCTTATTACATGCCATTGTCATTGAAGAGAAGATAATGATCTACAAAAGAGGGAGTATAAAAGATGCTTCTGAAGGGTTAAGGATTCAACGTTTATTTTCCAATTACAAAGCAGTCGATCATATTCTATTCCCTCACACTATCAGAACTACAGAGACTAAATTACTCAGTGACATACCACAAGAGGAATCCACATTCTTTCAGAAACGCAAACTTGTTAACCTGGAAATAATTACGGATTGAAAAATTTAGTCAAGTTTTTTCTTACTTGTTAAATAGCACTCTTCTTACTTATCGAAAAGCCTGATTGTCAACACGAAACAATAAAAAATACCCCTTAATGGGTATTTTTTATCTCCCTACTTCAATTTATATTTGATTTTATCGATTAACGCTGTAATAACTCGATGTAATCGACGAAATACGTAACATTTTTATTGAATCATTCATTATATTTAAATTTCGTTATCAGCTGATAAAAAACCAAAGACCACCAACCAAACGAGAATGTATACCAACTACAAGTTATTATTATTAATTATTGGATTCCCCTTTGCCGTTTTTTCCCAGACCCATCACGGCTTTTCGTTTGATAATTACTCTGGTATTTATAGTACTATTGGGAACCCAGCCAATGCAGTAGAATCTAAACATAGACTTCATTTTAATGGAATTTCTTACAATAATTTCCGAAGTACCGATTTAGGTGAGATTGATTTCATTGATTTAAAGCTAGAGAAGAATCCAAATGGATTTAATGGAATCACCTATCCAGAGGATATAACCTCTGTAAGAGATGGTAATTTTTCGGTTTCCAATACGGATGTATTGTTGCCCTCCGTCTTATGGAATTTTCATCCTAAACACGCCTTAGGTTTGCTCTGGCGCTATCGTAATTTTTCTGATTACAACGGTATTAACGGATCGTTTTGGAATGATGTTAACAATGACTTTTCGGAAAGCACAAGAGAAAATTCAAATCTTGGTTCTACAAACTTCAATAATACGTCCCATTCCTGGAGTGAAATAGGTCTAAACTATGGTGTTGTCCTCCTCAATACAAACTATCACTTCGTAAAATTTGGGGGTACAGCCAAATTACTGGTCGGTGATCGCGGAGTGGAGTTTAGAGGCTCCAATTTAGATGGTGGTTATGATGCCTCCGCTGCGGGAGATTTAACGCTTACTTCTGGAGAAATCACTTATCTAAACACTACGTTGGAAAATACGGAACCAGCTAATGACCCAAGATTATTTTTATCAGCCCCTTTCGCAAATATCTCTTTTACTAACCTAGGTTTTGGCGGAGATGTTGGATTGATTTATGAATGGAGACCTAGAGAAACCAATAACGTAGGCGTTAGGAACAATGCCAGCGCGGTAAATACTTATAAATTAAAGCTTAGCGCGTCTATTTTAGATATGGGAAGAATTACCTATGCAAAAAGTACTGAGGATGCCGTACAGAACACCTTTACTATAAGCTCTTCTAATAATGCGGCTTTAACTATTCCGAAATCTGAAGTTAGAAATATTGGATTTATAAGCGCGCTGAGAAATGCAAACACTTCTGAAAATAATAATCCGCAACAAGGGGCAGTTTCCTTTGCTTTACCGCGCTCGCTAAACCTAGGTTTAGATTACATACTATTCAATGATAAAAACTATTACATCAATTTAAATTATGTAATGCCTCTTACGGACAAAGAGGAAGAGTATGCAAATTCCAGGGCAGAGCTAATTACACTTACACCGCGGTTCGAAACTAGAAAATTTAGTGCGTACTTACCTATTAGTTATGGAAGTGATGCTGGACTGTTTTTTGGAGCAGGATTACGATACGGGCCATTCACTATTGGGACATCAGCTGCCATGGGCTTAGGAGAAAATATGACCACAAGACATATTTACGCAGGTATTCATTTGCCTTTATTAAATGAAGTTTTTAGATGATGCCTTGAGTATTTAAACGATAAAAAAATGAAAAGAAAATTACTTGTATTACTCTTTATCTTAAATGTCTGTTTTGGCTTAGCACAATATACTGCTATACCTGACCCAAATTTTGAGCTGGCCCTAATTACCCAGGGAATAGATTCGGAGGGAGGGCCAGAAGATGGACAAGTATTAACATCAGATATAAATTCCCTAAGGACACTGGATGTTTCCGGTTCTGGAATTAGTGACCTAAGTGGTTTAGAAGCCTTTACCGCTTTGGAAATTTTAAACGTCAGTAACAACAACTTAAATGACTTACTACTCCAAAACTTAAGCCTGAGAGAAATTTATGCAAACGATTGTAATCTGGCAGGTAAATCGATTAGGTTTCAGAACGACCCTAACAACGGGGGGTCATTCCTAACTAATGTTACTACACTAGAGCTGCAAAACAATGGCATTGGCAGTAGCGGTTCTACAATCAGTTTTGGTGGAGTTCCGAATGTTACCTATTTGGATGTAAGTGATAATAATTTTGGAACCATCCAACTTAATGAATCCACTTCCATTGAAACATTATTGGCAAACAACTGTCCCAATCTTACTACCTTGGCAAATTTGGATGCCTTGACCAATCTAGAATCCTTGAATGTTTCCTATGCCAATTTATCCACTTTAAATGTAAGCCAAAATGGTCAGCTTTTTAATTTGGATATTAGAGGAAATTCTATGACTACTTTAGACTTATCCAATAACAACTTGATAGGAAGCATATATGCAGGAGATAACAACCTAAATAGTATTCAACTGCCAACTACAACGACATTATCGGAACTTTACTTGGAGAATAATGCGCTTACTTCATTAGATATTAGCTCAGTGGATGGAAATCTATTTGATTTAGATGTTACAGGTAACACATCTTTAGGATGTATTGAAGTAAGTGATGTGACGAATGCAGAAAACCAAGGGGGATGGTTTAAAGAAACTGGTACAACCTATAGTCTGGATTGTTCAGCTACTCCTCCATTTGTGGTCACTGTAACCATCGAAGGAGCTGGCATATCTCCCAATTTTGAAATTACCGAAGGCAATACCTTTGCCCTTAATTTTGAAAGTAGTGTAACAGCGACAGACGGTACGCAATACACTCCGAACATACAGTTTACATTGAACAGCAATAGCACAACCGAAGATTTTACTTTTAATGGAAATACCTCTCTGCCCACTACCCCTTTTACGGTCAGCACAGCTAGCCCTGATGGGACTATCACCATTTTACCAATTGATGATGGAGAAGTAGAAGGTAACGAAACCTATACCATTACCATTTCTTCATCTGACCCTTCGTTATTTACCATAGCAGGACCTACGAGTTTTGAGGTGACGGTGAAGGATAGAAACAATAACACAAATGAACCTCTTATAATTAGCACATCATTAAGAGATTTGGGTTCAGGTCCTTATTTTGAAGTTGAAGAGGGTGATGTAATCGACTTACTTGTTGACGCAAATAATAATGCAAGTGAAGGTACTACATATCAGCTAGAGGTTAGTTACGAAACATATACCATAGGTCCATCTACCACGAATGATTTATTCGACACAGAGTTTAAGCCCAACTTTAGAGCAACTCACAACGGTGAAGATATAACTCCTTCTAACAATGACATTGGTAATCCCCTACAATTCACCGCAAGTACTAATTCTATCGACGGTTTTTTGCGATTTGAGGTTATGGATGATAATATAAATGAAGAGACCGAGGAGCTCATAATTACGGTAAAAGCAATAAATGAAAACCACACCGTATCAACGGAAAGGTTTATCGTAAAAATCAAGGCCAGTGATCCGGTAACTGTAGCCGTATCTTTGGATGGTGCAGGTACCGGACCAAATTATTCCATTGGAGAAGGAAATACTTTTAGTATAATTGGAAATATACTGGAAGATACCCAAGAAGAATTTAGTTTTTCCGTTCTAGACGAATCAGAAATAGCTCTCAAAGATAAAGATTTTGCCTATGAGGAATCAAATACATTTGGTTCATTCATATCATCTGACGATTTTGATATCCCTGTCACGGTTTTCCTTGATAGCGTTACTGAAAGTACAGAAAGAATAAAATTAAAATTACCCAAACCTAGTGGAAATTTCACCTGGCAAGATGCAGACCCTGAAACAGGTGAACTTTTAATCGAAATAGATATCACAGATGTTAGTTTTACTGTGTCTATTGACCTTGTAGGTACAACTTTGGAAGGTGGGGTTTATCAAATTGAAGAAGGAAATAGTTTTACTTTAGAAACCACAATAAATAATTTGGCCGCGAACACATCTTTTAATGAAATCCCATTTTTGAAAGATAGAATTGAAATTAGTTCAGAAGGGGAACTGGACATAGCCCTGAATGGTAATATTGATGAGTTTTTATCTCAATTCTCCGAACCAGTTACGTTTAATGTACTCTTGGATGGCATTGTTGAAAATGACGAAATTGTTACTCTGACCATTCCAAAACCCAAAGCAAACTATTCTTGGAGCAATACAAACCCTGACGGTAGTCTTACCTTTCAAATTCGTGTTTCAGACACACTCTTTGCTGGGAATGTCGAAGATTACCAATTAAACATTTTTGCGGAGTATGAAAATCCAGAAACATTTGAAATTACTAATCGTAGAGTTATACCTGAAGAAGATATATATAAAATTAGGGATAATGAATCGCTATGGTTCTATCTAAGCCCAGAAAATAATAATACTGCCGCCATAGGGCTTAGAATAAATACAATAGATGAAACGGCGGTTTTTGGTAATGACTATATATCCTCATACGATTTAAATACTAATCGGCTATTTAATAGAACAGGTGAGTTTAACACCATTTTAGATATTGACTTTTCTACCATCGCACCAGAGGAACCTAATAAAACTTTTTCACTTGAATTTACTCCCACGACCCAAACCTATAATTTTTTAGGGCCCGATGGTAATCAAGTAGCTTATTTTGAAGCCTTGACTCTTCCCTTTGAAATTGAAAGTAGCGGAAACAGGCCTGTTCAAGAAATATTGATCAACATACTGGGCGCTGTCGAAAATACCAATGATGGAGATGCCATTACCGAGACCTACGAAATGCAAGAGAACCAAACGTTTACCTTAGAATTAAAAGCTAGACAACCCAACCCGAATCAAGGCGCTACGTACAATATGCGATTTAATCTAGATGTAGAGAGCTCAACCATGGAATTGGGACAGGATTACCTTCTTAAAATTGAAGATTCTCAAGGAAATGATATGAACGGTTCCCTCGCAAATTACACCGTAGACAATTCATCGGATTTTGACGCTAGGATTATCATAGAAATATTAGACGATGCAGAACAAGAAAGTGTTGAAGAGCTTATGTTTAGTATCATTCCAGATGTTGATTTCGACCGAGACATTGGCGGAATCCTATCTCAAAAAACCTCTTTAGAAGGAACGGTTGGGGGAGACCAACAACAGTATAGGATTCGTGTTTCTGAAACAAGTGAATCTCCAAAAGTATTCGCCTTTTTGAGCAATACTGGAGGTACGGAAGGATCTAATATACCCGATATAATTACTTGTACCTTAAAGGACGAAAAAGGCGATGAGGTAGCTGCCACTAGCAGAATTGAAATACCCTATGTTTTTATCGAGGAACCTTTAGAAGATTTCAGATTGTCCGAATCTGAATTTAATCCACAACCTATAGAGAGGGTTTTTGTTTTTGAGATAGGAGAAAGTAAGGCTACCATAGAAGTTCTCTATGCAGAAGAATTAGACAAAAATGAGATTGATTGTGATTATTACAGTCTACAACTTAATGAATCCCCTTCAACTATTTCAAACAATATCGTTGTTGACACAAGTCCTTTTGATATCAAAATAGCCGATTCTTCAGACTTCTTGATTTTTGTTGATTTAGATATCTCTGATGCAAGCAAAATTAGACCTGTTATTCGGAATCGCCATCCAAATGATACTTATGAAGCCAGTTTTGGAGGGAATCCAAATTTTCTAAATCAAGAAATTACTTCATATGAAATTGAGGAGGGCCCGGAAACATTTCTCAATTTTTTCATTGATGCAGCAAAGCCAGTTTCCATAGGTACTAATTATACGGTAAACATTGATATAACGGGATCTACTGCCAAAACGAATTCTGATTTCAGTTTTATAGGAGGTGATAGATTTTCAGAATTATCCAACATTTCCGTTATAGAGGATGTAGATAGGGAAATTCAATTTAGAATAGAACAAGACAACGATACGGATGAAGAAAAGCTATTTTTGACTTTTGTTGAGCCTAAAACCCAAAAAGGCTATCGTGTTTCTAAAAAAGACTCTCGTAGTTATAACAATACCTTCTCAATAAGTATTCTCGAGGCACTTCCTGTAAGTGTAAATAGAAATGTTGGTACAATTACAGAAAATGCTACCATTGATAGTTATGGTGAGTTTACCTTTTCCATAGACCGGAGCAACGAAAAAATAGAAGAATCAAAATCAGTCGATGTTCGCTTTTCTTTAAAAGATAGTGATACCGAATTCTTCTCTAATATACTATCGGAAAACGATTTCATCATAGAATCTGAAAATTCAGTTTTCTTCAACCCAAATGATAAAACGGGCATTATTACAATAGCTCCAAATCAAACAGAGGCTGTTTTAAAAATAATTCCAATTAACGATTCCTATGATGAAAACGACGAGACCATTAGACTAAAAATCATAGATGATTTTGGCTATTCCCCAAGTGCAACCGAGGGAGAAGATTCTATAATTTTGATAGACGACGATGAGTCTGATTACACTTTAACTTTTGAAAATGAAATAGGGCCCTTGTCAGAAAGTAGAAACGGTACCTTTAGCGATATAATTACTTTAGGGTTGGATAGAACAAACGAGGGTGAAGATATAATAGTAGGCCTAATAATTGATACCGCTGTAGAAAATGCTGCGGTTTTTAATGAGGATTACGAATTGTTTTTAGTAGGACAAGATGACTCCCGTATTCAAATAACATCAATTAGCAATTTAGAGTTATTAATACCTAATGGTCAACAAAGAGCACAAATTGAAGTTGTTGTTAAAGAAGATACCGATTATGAAGAAGCTGACGAAACCCTTAGTATAGAAATAAACACAAGCCCCTTATATGGGCTAGGCAATCTTACTAACCAAGACATAGTTATTTCAAATACAAAAGAAGACGGCACATCCGACATATCTATTTTCGCTGAGGTTATTAGCTCTTCTTGTGAGGATAAAAAAAATGGTAGAATATTGGTAACTAACCAATCTGAATACACCTTTAAGGCCCTACTTTACAAAGGAGATGCCGAAGAAGATACTTCCGAATTGCCTCCATCAACATCTGAAAATAGCGGTTCGCATACCTTCAACGGATTGGATGCAGGAGAATACACGGTCTATTTGATATACGAAGGTTCGCAATCCTTACCCCAAGATTTCGTGCCTCCTTCTTTTGAACTTACCGTAAGAGAACCTACGGATGCTATTCTAATTAATTCTATCGCGGACAAAAATTTTAGGGTGGCTAAATTATCTTTATCAGGAAGTAAGAGCTATAGTATTTGGAGAAACGATGATTTATTTTCCTTTGAGACAGGAACTCCAATGCCGACCACCTTAGAAGTTCCCATGATTTTCGGTAAAAATGTATTTAAAATTCAAGGGGAAAAAGACTGCCAAGATGCGATAATGACGACCCTATATTTGAATACGGCCCAGCCCTACCCCAACCCCACTAAAAATATGGTCTATGTGGCCGGTTTTTTTGATATAGAAAAGGTAACCGCTAGGGTAATTGAATTGACAGGTCGAACGGTTCTCAACAACAAAGAGCTCTATGTGGACAATGGTGTTTTGCACGTAGATTTAAGTAATCTCTCCCCCGGAGTATATCTACTTCAGATAGAAACGCCTAATCAAACAGCTGTAGATTTAAAAATAGTGAAACAATGAAAAAAACTTACATATACGGTCTAATCTGTTTACTAATATGTTCCTGTACAGGCGGGTTTGATCCCACAGAAAATGCTTTCATAACCCTAAAAGCGCCAATCAATAAATGCGAGGAGGGGAGCTTAAATTCTGACTCCAATCTTTTAAACGTTGATTTTAAATGGCAAATAGCGAATGGTACCTTTACGGAAGGTGAAATAGTTTTATTAGAAAGGTTAACAGAGGAAGAGATAAGACGGATCCCAGTACAGGACATTAACAGTTTGATACAACAACAGGTATCTTTAGAACCGGGTAAATGGTTTAAATGGCAAATTGAGGCCATACCAGAAGGTTATTCTGAACCTATAAAAAGTGATTTAAAGGAGTTTTACTCGGAGTTGATATTCGAAGATGCAGCTCCTTATCCGGTAATAATTACGGAACTATTAAATACTTCTAATAACTTAGAATTTGAATGGGAGCACCCTCAAGAAGATCCTAATGGAAATAATTTAAAGTATGTGGTATTCTATACCTATGGAGAAAGTAAAGAGGGTGTTGCTATCCCAAATCTTCAATTTAGAAAATTCGAAGATGAATTTTCCTCATCCTCACCTCAGAAAAGAATTAATATTTCAGCGGATGAGTTTGAACCAGGAAGTACCCAATATTTAAAAGTGCAAAGCATTGTAACTTTAAGCAATGTTGAGTTTTCGTCAAATACCTATTTCAAGTTCATAACGAAATAAATCTATCTTTTGTTGAAAAAGACTTTAACTTTAGTTTTAATTCCAATTTTTTTATTTTTAACATGGTCTATAGCCGCAAAAGTACAACAATCAGAACTTTTCAAATCCAAATCCATATTTCCCCTAAAACTGGAATACTCCAACAAACAGATTAAAAAGCATACAGATAAGGAAAATGCCGTTTACACAGATATAATTTATGGTATAAATGGCACTTGGGATACCATCCCAGTTTCGATAAGAGCAAGAGGTAATTTTAGACGCGCCAATTGTTATTTTCCACCTCTAAAAATATATTTAAAAAAAAGTTTGGTCCAAGGGTCTCTCTTTCAAGGGCATAAACAGCTTAAACTAGTGCTTCCCTGCCTACTAGAAAATCGCAGTAACGATGATATTGTTAAAGAATATTTGGCTTATAAAATCTATGAAGAACTTTCAGAAATTCACTTCAAAACAAGACTTGTTTCTATAGAATACATAGACAACCGTGATAAGAAATTAGAACTGCACCCTTTAACGTCATTTCTTCCTCAAAAGAAATTAGAAGAGTTGTATAATTACAAAGGAGAGGAAGCTTTCGCTTTCAGAAAACCTAAAACCTACAAACTAATGTCGATTCTTATTGAAGACGATAAAGTAGTAGCAAAAAGGAATAACGCTAAATTAATGAAGCGTTTTGTACATCCCTTAAATCAGGGCGAAATAGCCTCTATTACCAATTCCTTTTTTCAGTTTATGATTGGTAATACCGATTTCTCTACGGCATATCAACATAATCAAAAGTTGCTCTTCAAAAATTTGAAAACCATTCCTCTACCTTATGACTTTGACATGTCCGGACTGGTGGATGCTAGCTACGCTGTTGTTTCCAACGTACAAAATAACCAATTAGATATAAGCAAGGTTACGGAACGTAAGTATAGAGGATTTAAAAGAGACCCTAAATTATTTCAGAAAGCAAGAAAGTTTTTTTTAAAAAAGAAACCAGCAATTATGCAGTTGCTAGATAAACATCAACAATATTTTGAGGATAAAAAAGAATTCCAAAAAACTAGGAATTATATTCAAGGTTTTTACATAATACTAGAGCACGATTCAAAATTTGAAAAAACAATTATCCAAGAAGCACGTGTAAAATAGGCTAACCTTATTTTAAATAAGATCTAAACTTCCGTTTCGTATTTACATAACGTACTAAGTGCTTGTAATACTTAACAAAACCTGCACTAAAGACTGTTACGGCAATAATTAAAGTTGTCTTTAAAACTATTCCATACTTAAAAAAAACTAACGATATCCATACCATTAGAACAGCAAAAACAAAAAGAACCGCCTTACGAACTGTTCTGTAACTAATTTTCAAACGCCGGTCTAGCCAAATGAGATAAATACTGGCCAAAAAACTAAAAAGAAAAGTTAACAGAAATATCCAAGTTCTAGGAACCTTAAACATAAAATCATTTGAAAGTATCATGGCAATGATGTTAGCATGGATAACCATACCGTGCATATCCGGTATACTTTTACCAGCAGTCACCTTATTTAGTGGTGTGAAGTGTTTATCCTCAACATCAAAAGTGTTACCCGTTGGACTTCCTAAATATCCTAAAAGAACTATTTTATCCTTGACAATATCCTTGTTCTCCAAGTCCATGAACTCCTTTGTGTTGAAATTCATAAAGTGCTCTAAATTCCCCTGATAATTAATTACCCTAGGCACTATCTGCTTCTCTGATAACATCATTTTTTTCCATTTCTTTTTTGATAGAAATTTTTTAGCGATTTGATTTGAGAAGGATGAAAAGGTCTTTTTGGAAAATTTCTTTTCTGCACTATACTCACGTATAACAGCATTTTGGGTTTCAAAATTAAAGTTTACAAATCCCGGTGCATTTTTTACTCGAAAAAATGGGTGGTTAGATATAGTTTGCTCCTCTTGAAGAATTACCGCGGTAATAACTTTTTCATTCTTTAGATACTTTGCTAAGGCTGAGTCTTCTTGGGTCTTCTTAAAATCTTTTAAGATAATATCAAAGCCGACCACTTTGGGGTCCGCTTTTAAGATTTGATGCAGTGCTTGTGCAATTTTGGCTCTACTCTCGTTCTCAATATTAACCAGAATAATGTTTGGATTAATAGGTTTTTCTTCATCTAATTTTTCTGCATAATACACATCTAGAAAACTAAAGTCTTGTAATGCTTTTGAAATGGGATTAAAGAAAGAAATATTAAAGAAAAGCCATGAAATCAGGTAACAAGCCGACAGAGATAAGACGGTACTTATGAAACCATCTCGTAATAAAATATACCTGCTTAACTTCTTTTTTTTCTTACCCATCTATAAGGTTTTCCTACTGGAAACTAAATGCCTAAAGCACACTAATTACAATCTTGATAGGTATAATAAATTTGAACCGAAAGTAGTTTACGTTCATACTTTATCGTTACGTTTCTATCTCCATCTCCAAGAATCTTAATTAGTGTCTCCGTTACGCATTTTTCACTACGACAGGTTTTTTTTTGAGTAGCACAATTCTTGGTGCCTTCCTTATTGTCACTGTTCATCGGTAGCTCTGAATGTACTTGGATTGAATTGTCTCTGCTAGACAGATATAATTCTTGGGTTATTTTTTCATCTGGGACAGATTTATCAAATATCACTGCGGCCATATCACTGGCCCAAGCCTCGGTTCCTTTAGATAAATCTATGGTCGTATTATATAAAGTTGTTTTTGCATTAGATGAATTTTCCTGGCCGTACAGCACTGAAAACCCACAAAAAAATAGCCAAAGTATGTTCTTTTTAAAATTCATTGTCAAAATTTTTTTATAAGTAATTTGGTTTAAAACAATTACAAAATGGTAATAAATATTCAGAGAGAAAAGAAAATTGCCATTTTTAGTGGCTCACTTATTTTATAAAAGTCTTTCATATCAGGACTAAAAGATTCATGATAACTAAAAAAAGAAATTTATCCTTCACAAAATTTATAATCCAAACAGATTGCCGTTTTGATATCTTCTTCTGAAAAACCCAATACTAAAAGTGCTTTTTCAAGCGTTTTCATTTCTGTTTTCAACTTCTCATATTCTTTTTTTGTCAATAATTCAAAACTGTTGAAATCTAACTTTCCAAAATCTGGAAACGCTTGTGCAGTAACCGCCCATTTATAACTCCGACCAGATTGTAACAAAACATTATCTCGATACAAGATAATAGAACTGGTATCAGTGCCTATTTTGGATATGTGGTTATTATCCAAATCCTGTAGGTGAAAATAAACTCTAGAAGCATCGGTATTATTTTTCCATGAAAATTCAATCGCTGGAACATTGAATCTAATACTATCCATAGGTTCTGATAATTTTATAGTTCTGTCTTCTCTGTAAACGACTCCAGGACGTTGTCTAATTTCTTTCTGATTACTGAACTGTTTCCATACATATGAAAAATATCCTATTGATAGCGAACTGCGATTAGATTTTTTTCTAAAATTTTCAATGGATTTAATGGAATATGTATTTGGCACATTCAATTCAAATAACTCCCCTAATTGATTTATTAAAAAAACAGTGTCTTGTTCTTTTATATTCATCATATTTGGTTTCATAAAAACCGTTCCTCTTTTAATTAAAGTGCTGTTATTTAGCATAGGCTCGCCCGATACCTTAAAAACAAAATAATCTTCTTGTGCTAAACAAGCACTAGTAAAAAAAAGCATTAAAAGAGTTAATGCACTTAAGTGTGATAGAAATAACCTTCCCATTTGTATTTTTTATAAAGATAGTGTGCTAGTTTCTTGTAATAACCTATTAGTCCCATACTAAAGACCACAGTTGCCGTAATTGTAGTGATCTTTAATAAAATTCCATTTTTAAAAAACAAAAGAGAAATCCAGATAAATACAACTATAAATGCGAGCTGAACTAAATTTAGCCTTAGTATGTAACTAGCCAATTGCCTTTTATTAAGATATATGAAGTACGCCAAGGCTAAAAAAGTAAACAATAGTGTCAAAAAAACTAAGACTGAACTAGGTACCGTTTTAATAAAATTATCAGTCAAAAGCATTTGAACAATGTTTGCGTGGATTACTAGTCCAAAAGTATCAGGGGGACTTTTACCCACAAATTTCGGGTTCATTGGTGTATAGTGTTTATCCTCCATGTCATAAAAATGACTATCTGAATTCCCCAAGTAACCAATCATAACTATTTTATCCTGTAGAAAGGATATTTCTTTCTGACCAATAATGTCCTCCCGTTCCAACACCAAAAAATTATTCCTATTCCCTGAATATTTAATGGGACGTTCCATCTCAAAGTAAGAAAGATTTTCCTGTAACCATTCAGCGCTTTTACACTTCATCGCTATTGCTGCCGGAAAAGAAATTAATGTATCCTTTGCAGTAATTTTTACGGCCTGAAAATTTCTTATTACAGCAGCCTCCGTATCAAAATTAAAATTGGAATACCCCATATCGTCAATTGACCTATGAATAGCACTATTTGTAGTTACCTGGCGTTTACCTAAAATAGAATACGCAAAGACTAAAGATGTATCGTTTAGTTGATCGGCGAGAAATTTATCCCATACCGGATCGTCCTTATCCTTAAAAATGACATCCAATCCAATGACTTTTGGTTTAAACTTTTTAAGTTCATCCAATACCTCTGCTATTTCTTTTCTGTTAAGCCTATCTATATTTACAAGAACAATATTTTCATTTAAATCGAAATTTTCTTCGTTCAGCTTTTCGGCGTAATACAGGTCTAGGTAACTAAAATCCTTAAAGGCATTCTTAAAAGGGCTAAAAAAACTCAGGTTGATGCCTATAAGGGTAATAATACCTATAACAAAGAATGAAAAGAGCATACAAAAGAAGGCTTCTTTTAAAAGCAGTGAGTTTATTCTAGATAGGAGTTTTTTCATTCAAAATAAATCAGGTAAACAGCTATTAGAACTGAGTTAAAGTGTTTGATAAATGCTCAGAAATCGCTATCAATCTTTGTCCATTCAATGTCGTAAAACCAAGAACGCCTTTTTTATGATCTATCAATAAAGACAATCTCTTAGTCTTGCCTTTAAACAGAAACTGTGTGCTTGGTTCAAAGTCTATAGACTTATTTCTATCTTTCCAAGAATAAGAAGAATCTGCTTTTACTAACGCTAAAAGGAGTCTTGTTTTTTCTACACTTAACGTATCCGTAATGACCAAAGCGTTGGAATATTCGTTGTCAGTCCCTTCAATCAATTTTTTCTGTATATCAAAACGCACTATTATTTCAGTGCTTTCAAGTATACTAAAATCGTCTTCCCCCAAAAATGAATGTAGCTTTTCAACACCGAAATCCTCTTTTTGACTTCTATCGGTTTTTTGAGAATTACAGGACACTATGAAAACAAGACATATGATTATAGGAACAATCCTTAACATTCCTAGCTTCTTTTTATTTCTAGAATCATCATTGCCATTGACCCTTTTTCAAACTCCGCGCTAAAGCCCATTTTGTCATCCATTAATTCCATTTCTTCTTTGTTAATGAGTTTATCTTTGAAAATGACATAGAATTTGTCCAATAATTCTCCTTGCATCTCGTCTAATTGTTTTTTAACCTCTGGTAAGTCTATTTTTTCCAAAGAAAAAATCACGATGGTATAGTCAGATTCAACATCCTCATTTAGCTCAAAAAATACTCTGGCATTAGGTTTCGTATAAGGTATAATAACTTCCGCATTCTCCGCATTAATGTATGGACTGATTGAATCATTATGTGGAAAAAGTAAAGAGGTAGGGTTTTTGTCATCTACTCCTAAGACATAAACATAAGAGGGTGTATTTACCTTCGCCATCATTCGATACTTGGTGCCTTTAGGATACGTATCCTCTGTCGAGTAATCTCCAATACTTTGAACTTCCTCTTCTACAACTACCTGTTGAAAACCAAAGACAGAACTCGTATAATCACTTTTTTCCTTATTCACTTTCATTGCAGTGTCATTACGTAGTTTAAGTTCTAGTTCCCCTGCTAAAAGTATTTTATCATTTGGTTGTGCTTTCATGGGAATCATCTCAAACGCGTAACGGGTATATTTTGCGAAATCTGCGTAACGCACCCACATAAAACCTTCATTCCCCCAAGTATTTCCCCAACTATTGACTAATTCAAAAGAGCCACCATACTTATCGTCGTCAAAACCAATAATGCACATGGCATGTCCTCCTTCAGTTCCAAGGTTATCTGGCTCATATACAGTTTTAGCACTAAAAAAGGAATTCTCTACCTTAAAACCAATAACGACAGGATTCCCGTTCAGTAAGGAGCGTTTTACGCCATCAACTTTGATGTCCTCTGATTCATCAGAACCAAAAATTCTAGTAAAATCTTTAATCCGGTAATTTTTGGCATCATCGAGTAATTTCTCTGGAAAATCCGTTTCACACATTACATCGAAGTCCTTGTAGTAGGGCACACCCTTTTCTACCATGGTTTCCATGGCCTTTCCAATAAAGGCACCACCCTGGCAATTATAATCATCGTCAACATTTGCGTTTAAATATGTAAATACTGGCGAAAATGTGTTTTGTGTTATTACGGCCTTATTGGTATTATCTGCAAGTCTTGCCTCTAATATAGTTCTTCCATAGTATGAACTTGCCCAGCCCACACAGGTGCCATAGCTTCCTTGGTCTCTTACTTCAGGTACATATTGCTTTAGGGAAGCCGAAGTAAACTCCGTCACTACATCTTGAAAAGCAACATTTTTAGCCTTTATAGGCGTTTTTTCGTAAGCCTCATCATCAAATAAAAGGCCGGTACTTCTTTGGGATTGTGCTAAACTAAGAGTAGAAATAAATAAAAAAAGTAATAGAAATGTTCTCATGATACAGCATTGATTGTTATGAGAACAATTTAAGATATTTTATTACAATCTAAAGTACCGTGTAATAGGTATTTATCGACGAAATGTGCACTTAAGCAAAAGCTATTCATCCAATTTTAATTATTGTATAATTACCGCACAATAAAAGAAGACAAAATCTTACATATGATAACGTATGCTTTTGACAACTATTAGGTTTCCTAAACCGGTAAAACCTCTTTTTCTTCCCAAGTATTTACCCAGTTCGCCATAACCTGCACCCAAGCATCGCTATCGTTTAGGCAGGCAATATGTTTGTAATGCTCGCCTCCTGCCTCTTCAAACTGTTCCTTCCCTTCCATCGCAATTTCCTCCAAGGTTTCTAGACAGTCACTTACAAATGCAGGTGTAATAACAGCCAGACGTTTTTTGCCTTCTTTGGCCAAACGTTCAAACTCATAATCAGTGTAGGGTTTTAACCAAGGGTCCCCTGCCAATCTAGATTGAAAAGAGGTACTTACCTGCTCTTCCGCCAGGCCTAAATAAGCTTTTACGCTTTCCGTAGTGTCATATACTTGATGACGGTAACAGGTATTATGGGCCACAGAGTTTATATTACAGCAACTACCATCTATTTTACAGTGAAAACGTGTAGGGTCGCTTTTTCTGATATGGCGTTCTGGTATGCCGTGGTAGGAAAACAGAATATGGTCATAATCAAAGTCTTTTAATCCCTCTTTAATACTTTCGGACAAGGCTTTAATGTAATCCGGATTCTTATAAAAGGCTGGCATTGTGGTAACTTTCATTTCAGGAAAAAGTTTTTGTTGATCTTCCAACACCTTCACTACTACTGTTTCATAGGAAGACATGGCGTAATGCGGATATAAGGGAACTAGCAACACATCGTCCACGCCTTTATCCTTCAACTCTTGCAATGCATTTTTTATGGTCATGGTACCGTAACGCATCCCTAGCGCAACGGGCATTTTGGTGTGCTCACGTAATTTTTTTGTAAACCGTTCGGAGAGCACAATTAAAGGAGAACCTTCATCCCACCAAATCTTTGCATAAGCCTTAGCAGATTTCTTGGGCCTAGTTTGAAGTATTATCCCTCTGACCAATAGCGTTCTTAACCATTTTGGAGCATCTATTACACGCTCATCCATGAGAAACTCATCCAAATAAGGTTTCACATCCTTTGCGGTAGGATTATCCGGGGAACCCAAATTAACTAGTAAAACTCCTTTCATGCTGCTTTGTGTTTTAAAACAAAAATACGAGTTGACTTCAATATTACCCTAACGGATGAGCAATACTTTATCAATGGTGATATAAGTTGTTTCAATCGCAGCTTAATGATAACTTTGACGACATCTAATTCATGATTTCGCTACAAACCTAAAACCTATGGACACTGTTTTTAAGGATATGCCCAAGGAGGCTATTTTATATCTGAGTTTAACCTTTGGTGGTTTTCTTATACTCTATTGGACGGTACTTTTTGTTTTGCGAAAACTGGGTAGGGACCCCAAGTACTTATTACCCGAAGGCGTTATGAAGCGGGTAGCTTTTCCTATTTTTCTAATCTTTGTTTCCATCGTTATTAGAATGGCCTCTTTTAGGCAATTACTAGGGCTAGAGGACAAAGGATACCTTTTTCGAAAAGCAAGCACCTTGCTTTTCATCTTCGCCGCAACGTGGTTGGTAATAGGGGTTTTAAAGGTGATAAAAAAACTTATCATACATAACTACGATGTTAGTTCTTCCGATAACCTGAAAGCCAGAAAAATATACACGCAGTTTAATATTCTAGAACGGATTATCATTTTTATAGTAGTAATATTAGCTATAGGCCTAGCGCTAATGAGTTTTGAAGAAATTCGTGAAATCGGGGTCAGTATCTTTGCCTCTGCAGGGGTTGCCGGTATAATCATAGGGTTCTCCGCTCAGAAATTAATTGGGACCATACTTGCGGGTATTCAAATAGCCGTTGCACAGCCCATAAAAATAGATGATGTTGTCATTGTTGAGGGTGAATGGGGACGTATAGAGGAAATTACCCTGACCTATGTGGTCGTTAAAATATGGGATAAACGTAGGCTGATAGTCCCAACTCCCTATTTTATTGAGAAACCCTTCCAGAACTGGACCAAATCGTCTTCGGACATTTTAGGAACCGTATTCCTTCATATGGATTATAGGGTTCCGTTCGATGCGCTTAGAAAAGAACTCGCTACCATTTTAGAAAGTACAGACTTATGGGACGGTGAAGCAAGTAATATTCAAATAACCGATAGCAAAGCGACCTATGTAGAGGTCAGGGCCATGGTCAGTGCTCGGAATGCCTCAGACGCGTGGGATTTAAGAGTACTGGTACGGGAAAGACTGATTACTTTTTTACAGGAAAACTATCCGGATAGCATTGCTCACAACAGGGTGTTGTTGAAGGACGTTAATACAAAAGAACAATAAATACGTACTTTTATTCCCATGAAATCTCTTTTGCTATTTACATTTTTCATTCTAACGACTGCGGTATTTTCCCAACAAATCACCTGCACCCCAAAAAACAAACAGGCAGTAAAAGATAAATTGATACAGGTAGCTAGTTTACTGGAAAAGGATTTGGGCAAAACCATGGTTGCTGTTGGAAAGACTTTTTTAGGCACCCCATATGTTGCAAAAACCCTAGAAATTGATAAGACAGAATTACTGGTGGTAAACCTTCATGGATTGGACTGCACGACCTTTGTTGAAAACGTGCTTGCTTTTAGTCTGCTTTTAAAGAACGGGCAATCCAGTTTTGATGATTTCACTCAAGCCTTAGAAACCATTCGGTATAAAGATGGCGAGTTAGATGGTTATGCTTCTCGATTGCACTATTTTTCGGAGTGGATAGCCAATAATGAGTCTAAGGGTTTATTGAAAGACATTACCAATGAAATAGGTGGCAAGGAAATTACCAAGCCCATAAATTTTATGAGCACCCATCGCGATTTATATCCCTTTTTGAGCGATGATGCCAATTTTGAAAAAATTAAGGCTTCGGAGAAGTATCTGAACGAACAGGTAATTTGTGTCCTAGCACAAGAAGATATTTTGGCCAACGAACACCTCATTAAATCCGGGGATATCATAGCCCTAACAACTTCTATTAAAGGCCTAGATATTACACACACCGGAATTGCAACTCGGGAAAAGGATGGTCGTATCCATCTATTACATGCCTCTACCGTGGGTAAAGTAGTCGTATCTAGTCTACCCCTGATAGACTATCTCAAGAAAATAAAAGGCAATACCGGCATCATGGTGGCAAGGGTTTCTTCCTAACAGATAACGAACGGTATTTTACGATTTAAGCGTTGGGCAGGGCCATTACATACTTCTTAGGTGTAGTACCATACTTCTTTTTAAATGCTGCTATAAAATGGCTAGAAGTACTGTACCCTATTTTTAAACCTATTTCGTTGACATTGTACTGTCCAGATTCCAGAAGCCTTCTAGCGTACTCCATTTTGTAATCAAAAAGAAAGCTGTAAACCGAATCTCCATAAATCTGCTTAAACCCCTCTTTCAAACGTTTAAGGCTTAGTCCTATTTCCTTGGAAAGTTCAGGCAAAGAAGGAGGTTCGGCCATATTCGCAATAATCAGCTCCTTAGCCCTTCTAATACGTTTTACGTTATCCTCGTCTACAAGAAAAGGGCATTGTTCTACATCGGCATCCGTGCTTTTATTAAAATAAAGGGAAATTAATTCGTAGACCTTTCCCTTGATAAATAACTTCTTGATGGTAGGGTGCAAATTATAGTTTATCATTTGACTGAGCACTACCGCTATGGCCGGCGAGACCGCCTCTTGGGCGTAGTATTTCTTTTCGCTACTTTCAGTATTAAGAAAAGGAATATAACTGGCTTCATCAGAGAATAAGGAATGAAACTTGCGTATGGTCATTACCACGGAAACCATCCATGAACCGGGAGCTAAGGACAGGTCCAATGGTAAATCTAACTGCGTATTATACAATAATAATGAATTTTCCTCAGAAACTTCCAGGGCATAGTTTCCTTGGTTAAAGACAAATTTTCCACCCCCTTTTAAACAGAAATGGAACTGTATATATCTTTTATTGATCTCTCTTGTTACCTGCTGAGGCTCAACCCCTTCATTCTGTATTTTGAGTACATAGAAACCGTCATCGATTAATATTTCCTCGAAAGAACCTGTAGCGACATTTTCTAATTTCATTTTAAATAAATTTTACTTCTAAGTTATTTAGATAGAGTCTAAATAATATGCTGATGATGCTTAAAATCATAATAAAATTAAGGCATTTCAGCGGATTTACATCAATTTACTCAGAAAAACACTTTTATCGATGTTAATTGTTCCTCTAGCGTTACTTTTATCCAAGGACGGGTTCTATTTTTGTTTCGCTTTATGAAAGATTATCATATTTCCAAACACAATTCCTTTTACACCATAGGACTTAACTACAAAAAGGCCGATGCCGTAGTGCGGGGTAAATTCAGTTTGGACGAGACTTCCATGAACAATCTTTTACTTAAAGCACAAGAACAAGGGGTAGACGGACTTCTGGCAACTTCCACCTGTAATAGAACCGAGCTTCACGGCTTTGCACAGCACCCCTTTCAACTTATAAAATTACTTTGTGAGCATTCCAACGGAACCGTAGAAGAATTTCAGGAAGTAGCCTATGTTTACAAAAATAACGAGGCCATTGGCCATTTATTCCGCGTAGGCACGGGTTTGGACAGCCAAATACTTGGCGATTTTGAAATCATCAGTCAACTGAAACAAAGTTTTAATCGTTCCAAAAAAATAGGTATTGCGAACCCTTTTATAGAACGGCTATGTAATGCCGTAATACAGGCGAGCAAGCGTATAAAGAATGAAACCGAAATTTCTTCAGGAGCCACATCCGTGGCTTTTGCATCGGTACAATATATTTTAAAGAATGTCACCGATATTACCGAAAAGAACATTCTACTCTTTGGTACAGGTAAAATTGGAAGGAACACTTGTGAAAATCTAATCAAACATACTAAAAATCCGCACATCACCCTAATCAACAGAACAAAGGGTAAAGCTGAAAAAATTGCCGGAAAATTTAACCTTTCCGTTAAAGATTATGGGGATTTACAGACCGAAATCCGTAAAGCCGATGTTTTGGTAGTAGCCACGGGCGCATTAAAACCTACCGTTTCCAAGGAATTAATCTATACAAAGAAGCCGCTTCTGGTATTGGATTTATCCGTTCCAAAAAATGTAGATGAAAATGTATCCGATTTAGAAAACGTAACGCTGATTCATTTAGACCATCTCTCCCAGATGACCGATGAAACATTGGAACGAAGAAAAGAATTTATCCCTGCCGCGGAGGTAATCATTGAGGATGTCATGGCAGACTTTATACAGTGGTTGGAGACCCGTAAGTTCGCTCCAGTTATAAAAGCCTTGAAAATGAAGTTGAAGACCATGAAGGACGAGGAACTAGATTATCAGTCCAAAAAGAAATCCGATTTTGATACGGAACATGCGGATATTATCTCTGACCGCATTATTCAAAAGATAACCAAACAATTTGCGAATCACCTCAAAGATGATAAGGTAGATTCTGATTCCAGTCTAGAACTTATCCAAAAAGTATTTCAATTAGAACTGGACCAGAAATGAGCAAAACCATACGCATAGGAACCCGCGATAGTGAATTAGCACTGTGGCAGGCCAATACGGTAAAAGATGCCTTGACATCTATGGGCCATAAGGCACAGATCGTAAAAGTAAAGTCCACTGGAGATCTCATCTTGGACAAACCCCTTTACGAACTTGGGATTACGGGCATATTTACCAAAACCTTAGATGTTGCAATGCTCAATGGGGAAGTAGATATCGCTGTGCATTCCATGAAAGATGTACCCACCGCGCTACCCAAAGGCATTGTACAAACGGCTGTATTAAAGCGTGCCAATTATCTGGATATTCTGGCATATAACGACAATGAAGAATTCCTTGGACAACGCAAAGGAGTTATCGCCACAGGTAGTTTAAGAAGAAAAGCACAATGGTTGAATAGATACCCCACCCATACTGTGGTTGACTTAAGGGGCAATGTAAACAGCCGTTTGGAGAAATTGAACAATAGCGATTGGAACGGAGCCATTTTTGCCGCCGCCGGATTGGAACGTATAGGTTTGGAACCCAAGAATACCTTGGGTCTTACATGGATGCTACCCGCCCCGGCACAAGGAGCGATTATGGTGGTTGCCATGGAACATGATGATGAAATACGCCAAATCTGCGCACAACTCAATCATGAGGAAACGGACATCTGCACCCAACTAGAAAGGGAATTCCTAAGAGAGCTTGAAGGTGGTTGTTCTGCACCAATTGGGGCATTAGCCTATATAAACAAAGAGAATATTGTTCATTTAAAGGGTATTCTTTTAACCGTTGACGGTTCTAAAAAATTGGAAGCTTCTTTGGAAGCACCGCTTGGAAAACATAAAAATCTCGGAATTGATTGTGCCAAAAGTATTCTTAGCCGGGGAGGCAAACGCCTCATGAACGAGCTGCAGAATGGCAATCTACAACCACACGTGTTCTCTACTAAAAAATTCACCGAAGAACAGCAACAACGCTTCTCGTCTTCAGTAAGGGTAGATTCAGAGGATTTTATAAAGATAAGCCCCAATAGGATTTCTCCGATACAGCTTAGGAAGGAAATGAAGAATGTGGTATTCACCAGTAAAAATGCGGTGGAGAGCTTGCTGACCAACATAAGTCCAGAAGAGCTAAAATTTGAAAACATCTACTGTGTTGGTAGAAAAACCAGACGTCTCATTCAGAAGAAAATAGGCAAGGTTACCCATTTTGAAAAGAATGCTACAGATTTAGCGAACTATTTAGTAGAGTATATCGAGGGCACCGAAGTAACGTACTTTCATGGAAACCTTAGCCTAGATATAGTGCCAAAAATTTTAGAGGAGAATAATATTACCGTTCATACCATTGAGGCTTACCGAACAAAATTAGCCGGAAAGAAGATTGATGAAGCAGTGGAAGGTATTTTATTCTATAGCCCTTCGACCATTGAAAGTTATTTAATCAATAATGAACCAAATAAGATAGCCTACTGTATCGGTGAGACTACCGCTGCCGAAGCACGCAAACATTTTAAGGATGTTAAGGTCTCTAAAATACCGGACGTAGAAAGTGTTATTGATCTAGTGAATGATGATTTTAAAGCCCCCTAGCCCCCAAAGGGAGAATTATTGCATGATATTATGATAAAAAACGACCTATTCCTAAAAGCCTTGAAAGGCGAAACCGTTGAAAGGCCACCAGTTTGGATGATGCGCCAAGCGGGCAGGTATCTGCCCGAGTTCATGGAAATTAAACATAAATATGATTTCTTTACCCGTTGCCAGACCCCAGAATTAGCCTCGGAAATCACTGTACAACCCATTCGGAGATACGGCATGGACGCGGCAATACTCTTCAGTGACATTCTTGTCATTCCACAGGCCATGAATATTGAAGTAGAAATGAAGCCAAACTTTGGGCCTTATCTGCCCAATCCCATCCGTTCACAAAAGGACCTAGATAGCGTCATTGTGCCCGATATTAACCATGCGCTAGATTACGTAATGCAGGCCATAAAGGCGACCAAGGAAAAATTAAACGATGAAGTACCTTTAATTGGTTTTGCAGGTTCTCCGTGGACCATACTCTGTTACTGCGTTCAAGGGCAAGGAAGTAAGACTTTTGACAAAGCCAAAGAACTATGTTTTACGCAACCCGTAGTGGCTCATGAACTATTGCAAAAAATAACGGATACTACTATTGCCTATTTAAAGGCGAAGGTAAAAGCAGGTGTTAATGCCGTACAAGTATTCGACTCTTGGGGCGGTATGCTTTCTCCTGTTGATTATCAAGAGTTTTCTTGGCAATACATACAACAAATAATCGATACCTTAAAAGATGAAGCACCGGTAATCGTATTCGGAAAAGGCTGTTGGTTCGCTCTAGGCGATATGGCCAAATCTGGTGCATCTGCACTTGGTGTAGATTGGACCTGTTCCGCTAGAAATGCCAGATATCTTTCTGGCGGCAAGATTACACTACAAGGCAATTTTGACCCGTCTCGGTTGTTATCACCCCCTGCGCAAATAAAGAAAATGGTAACGCAAATGATCAATGAATTTGGAAAAGACCAATATATTGTAAATCTTGGTCATGGTATTCTACCTAACGTTCCGGTAGAAAATGCAAAAGCGTTCATAGATGCCGTAAAAGAATATAAACCATGAGCTAAGCAATCCTATGAGTTTACTTAAAACTTTGTCGGGGAAATACCTTCGTTTTAAACTAGGCTTAACCCCTCAACAAAACCTTTTTTATGGGTTTCTTAGCTATGTACTTATAGGAGCGGTTCTGCTCTCCCTTCCCTGGTTGCAAAAAACCAGCGTATCCTTATTGGATAATTTATTCATTGCTACCTCAGCCGTCTCTACGACAGGTCTCGTCACAGTCTCCGTATTTGATTCCTATAACTTCTTTGGACAACTGGTTGTAGTGGTATTGTTTCAGCTTGGCGGTATCGGTTACCTCACGTTTACCACCTTTATGATTTTGTCCACGACCAAAAAAATTACCCATTGGCATCAAACACTACTTAAAACAGAATTTACGCTACCCGTTACTATTAAGATAAGGGATTTTTTGAAATCGGTCGTTGTTTTTACCTTAGTCATGGAGGTGTTAGGAGCCATATTGTTCTATATCGCGTTCAGCAGAGAGGGAATGTCCGTTTTAGAGGCATTATGGTCAGCTATTTTTCATAGCATCAGTGCCTTCTGCACAGCAGGTTTTAGCCTTTTCAATTCTGGTTTTGCCGATTATTCAGGGAATGTTCTAATTAATACGACCATTTCCATTTTGGCCATCGCCGGTTCTTTGGGGTTCATCGTTGTTACCGACTTTGTACTCTTACTCCGCAAGAAAAAGCATAACCTTAGCTTTACGACCAAAATAGTTTCTTACGGCTTTTTGATATTACTTTCATTTGGGTTTATCTTTTTCTATACCTATGAACCTGCCATAAGTAATTTAGAGGGCAGCGAGCGTTTTCTAGCCGCTTTCTTTCAGAGCATGACCGCAATGACCACCGTAGGTTTTAACACCGTAGATTTTGGAGCTTTTATGCTCCCTATGCTGTTGGTCACCATATTTCTAATGTACATAGGGGCATCACCCTCCGGTACCGCGGGTGGGATGAAAATTACGACGCTAACGGCAGTTCTTGCCATCATGAAAAGCAGGTTAACGAACAGTAAGCGCATTACCTTTTTGGGTAGGATTATACCCTACGAAAGACTTTATATTGCTACCTCCTCCTTTATTTTTTACACCTCCATTATAGCCTTGGGCACTTTTATCTTAACTTTTTCGGAAGACTTTAAGTTTGAACGAATTTTGTTTGAAGTGGCATCCGCACTCGGAACGGTAGGTTTAAGCACAGGTATCACCGGGGACCTGTCCGTGGTAGGTAAAATAATCATTATCATAACCATGTTTATCGGAAGATTGGGCGTACTTACCTTTGGTCTCGCCATTTGGGCAAAACAACATACGGGAGATAAAAGCATCCCTACTGACGACATTGCCGTGTAATTATGATCTTTGATTTATCCGACTATATTATAGAGGCCATACATGAAAAACATGCTTGGCGTATCTGTGACCTTATGACGATAAATTCGGAAAGATTCCGTCGCTTTTTCCCAGAAACGCTTCAACAGAATCTAACCCCGGACCTCTCCAACTATTTTGTACAGCAAAAAGTACGTCAATTCCATAGAAGAGAGGAATTTCTCTTTGTTTTAAAGGAAGCTGAGCATAGTGCCATAATAGGCCTAGTTTATATAAAAGACGTGGACTGGGCCAAAAAACGGGCAGAATTGGCCTATTGCATAGGTTATCAGTATGAAGGACGAGGATATATAACACAAAGCGTTCAAAAGCTTTCTGACTACGCTTTTAAAGAGTTGGGCTTAAAAACACTTCAAATAATAGTACACAGATCCAACAAAGGAAGCATTCGAGTTGCCGAAAAGTGTGGGTATATTTGGAGCAAAACCTTGGTAAAGGCCTTTACGCCACCTAATGAAAATGCTTTGAACATGGAACTTTATGAATTACAATATGAAAGATAAATTCTACACCTACATAGAAAAACTACAAGACACGATTACCACTAAATTGGAAGCTATTGATGGTGAAGCTACCTTTAAAGAAGACCTTTGGAAACGACCAGAAGGCGGCGGCGGCAGAACCCGTGTAATTGCAAACGGTAAGGTATTTGAGAAAGGCGGCGTAAATATCTCCGGGGTATATGGAGAGTTACCTAAAAGTATGCAGACCTATTTTGGGGTAAAGGATGCCGATTTCTTTGCCTGTGGGTTAAGTTTAGTACTGCACCCCAAAAACCCAATGGTACCCACGGTACATGCCAACTGGCGCTATTTTGAAATGTATGACAAGGAGGGTAATATCGTGGACCAATGGTTCGGTGGCGGACAAGATCTTACTCCCTACTATTTGTTTGATGAAGATGCCGTACATTTCCATAAAACCTGTAAAGAGGCCTGCGATAAACACCATCCTGAATTCTACCCCAGATATAAGCAACGTTGTGATGAATATTTCTGGAATACCCATAGAAACGAGGCCAGAGGCATAGGTGGATTGTTCTTTGATTATTGCAAAACAACAACGGAAACAACAATGACCGATTGGTATAATTTTGTAACGGAAGTAGGGAATAGCTTTCTACAAGGTTATGTGCCCATTGTAGAAAGAAGAAAGGACCTGGCTTATACTAAGACCCAACGCGACTGGCAAGAAATTAGAAGGGGCAGGTATGTGGAATTTAATCTAGTACATGACAAAGGCACCCTATTTGGCTTAAAGACCAATGGTAGAATTGAAAGTATTTTAATGAGTCTGCCCCCGCACGTACAATGGCACTATGACCACCAACCAGAGAAAGGTAGTGAAGAAGCAAAACTTTTAGAAGTATTAATAAGACCACGGTCTTGGGTATAATCGTATACGATATGGGGAAAAAAGGAAAAGCAAAAAATACGGTCAATAAAGCCAAGCATATCAAGCTTATGACCCAGAAGAAGAATAAGCTAAAAAAGGAGGTCACACTTAGAAAAGAACGTTTAAAAGTAATCATTGCAAAAGCCAAAGAAAGCGAATAATTTAAATCATACTTCACGGATATGAAACAAAAAATCTACCAAATCGATGCTTTTACCGATACTGTTTTTGGTGGTAACCCAGCAGCCGTATGTCTTTTACAAGAATGGCTTCCCGATGATGTAATACAGAACATTGCCGCTGAAAATAATTTAGCGGAAACCGCTTTCGCTGTTTCTAAAGCCGATTATTATGAACTTCGATGGTTTACTCCCGAGCTAGAAGTAGATTTGTGCGGACATGCAACTCTGGCAACCGCTTTTGTGCTATTTAACTACTATGGACTCAAAGAAAATACTCTACGGTTTATTTCTCCAAGAAGTGGTGAACTTTTGGTTGATAGGAACTTGGATGGGAGCATGACGCTAGATTTTCCTAAGGATGAGTTATTCGCCGTAGAAAATCAAGAAGACATCAACCGCGCCATTGGAAAGGTTCCGCTCCAAACGTTTAAAGGAAAAACGGACTTCCTTTTGGTGTTTGAATCCCAAGAAGTCATAGAAAACATATCACCAGACTTTCATCTTTTAAACCAGCTTGATTGCCGTGGGGTTATCGTTACCTCGGTCGGGAAAGAAGTAGATTTTGTATCCCGATTTTTTGCGCCACAATGCGGTATTCCAGAAGATCCTGTTACCGGTTCGGCACATACATCCCTGACACCCTATTGGTCATCAACATTGGATAAGACAAAGATGAGCGCCAAACAACTTTCGCAACGTGGAGGAGCATTAGGCTGTGAATATCTTGGCGACCGCGTAAAAATCACGGGCAAGGCAGTTTGTTATATGGTTGGGGAGATTTTTCTTCGATAGTTAGTGGATGATATAACATCACCCACTAGGTTTATGCTAAGGCCACTACTCCTCTATAACTTTCAAGTTGTCATCAGAATTACGGTCAATAAGCTTGTTGTAGGGGTCAATACCTGCCTTTAAAGGCTTTTCGTCCGTTATTATGGTAAAGGTATTATCGCCCGGAGAAAGCCATTTTAAATCCATAGAAAGCGGGTTTTTTATAGTGATCCCGTCCTCGTTGGTTACATCTTCTCCAAAAAGACCGATGTCTACCAAATTATTTTTGTCATCTGCCAGTTTTTCCTTTCCGGAATCGTCATAATAAATCTTCTTGGAATTTACGGTAAACGTAGTTTTCCATTTGTTGTTATCTAGCGCTTTTGTCTTGGCGTTCATGACCCTGTTCTCATAAAGTACAATTTCCTTAAATCCGTCGTCAACTTTATATTTTAAGGAGTCCGGGGTTACTTCATAAAGTGCTTTGTACAAATCTTCAGACGATGCATAATAGCCTTTTTTAAAATATTTAAACTCGTTCAAGAAGTTACGAAGTCCTTTATTTACAGTGGCCTCACCAATAACGTCTTGCAAATCATACATAATCATGGAGCCTTTCTCGTACCAAATATACTGACCGGTCTCTACGTCCATTAACGAGCGTTCCGGTTTAAAGCTAAATTGTCTGCTAGATAGATATTCGTCCAGCGAATTCTTTAAAAATGATTTAATACCATTTTCTCCATACTCCTGCTTCATCGTCATAAGCGATACATACTCGGCCAAGGTTTCGGAAATAATATTGGCGCCAGAAGTTTTGCTCGGTGTTACGATATGACCCCACCATTGGTGAGCTACTTCATGCGATGTTACACGAAATGCGTAATTGTAATCTTCGGCCTTGGAAAAATCCGCCACAAAGCCAAAATCCTCGGAATAGGGTATGGTCGTAGCAAATGATTGCGCAAAGTTGGAATACGCAGGAAATTCGATAATACGTATGACCGAATAGGGGTACTCCATATAATTTTTGGAGTTATAGTCCAATGATATTTTGATTCCCTTTATAAAATATTCCAGGTTCTTGTTATGCTCCGGGTGGTGATATATCTCAATCTCCACTTTTTTTCCGCTCGGCGCTGTCCATTTGTCTTTCTTTACCTCATACTTAGCACTAACGAAATTGAAGAAATAGTCGGTCTTGCCCTCTAGTTTGTAATTGTAATAACTTCGGTCTCCTTCGTTCCACTTTTTTATAAGTGTGCCTGGTGCAATTGCAATTTGATCACTAGATGTACTAACGATAGCTTCAAAATTCATATAGTTGGCATCCTCGTTAGATAGGTTCCTTTTAAGTGCCAAACTATCCGTCCGTGGTGGAAATAGAAAATCTAATTCTTCCAGACCATACTTTTTACGAACGCCATTATCGCTCAAAGCACGGTCGTAGTGAAACGTAGGGAAAATGGCATCCCTGAAAAACGTTCCGTTTCCTAAAATAGCGGTTTCGGTATCATTGGAAAATCCATGCGTACGTACCTTGGTTTCAATAACTAAATTTGCCGTATCCTTTGCTTGTAGGGGTTTTGGCAACTTATAAATAAAAAGACGATAAACACTATCGTTTAAAAATGGCTTTATTTCGGTACCATTGTACACAACCTTACTAATCTTAGTGTCCGCGATAGGGAACTTAATTTCCATCAATACCGTATCGATGGGTTGGTCCGACGGATTTATAATCTTAAAAATCCCTTGAGCATCCGCTTTACGCTCCTCTGGATAAATATCAATATTGGCCTTTAGATCAATTACTTGAATGTGCGGTTTGCCTATATACTTCCCATAGGCTTTCTCTGCATCGGCATTTACCCTTTCTCCATAATCACCATCCTCTAACTGATTCAATACCTTTATATTGTAATAGCTATATGCGGCTACGGAGACAAAAGCCAGCAAAAAGAACAGGGTATAGGCAACAGTGCTACCTTTAAACCTACTCTTGGCCAATTTTAAACGCTCTTTAGCGGAAGAAAAGAATCCTCTGTTCCAGAATATTTTACCAATCGCAGCAAAAACACAAGTAAACAAGACCCAATATAGATTCAACCAAAATTCTCCATATAGGTAATGGCCAAAACCATTTAAATCGCTTAAAAAACTTCCGGTGGTATCACTGAATATTAGCAAGGGGTTGTTGGTTTTAAAGGCCAAACTTAAAAGTAGGGGGAGTCCAATATAGATAGTAATTACGATGAAATGACCCAAAAATTTATTGTTCACCAAGACATGGATAAAGAAGGCCAGCAATAAGGTCATTAAATAGGCAGGAAATATTTTGGCAAAATTATAGGTGAAATACATGCCTAGCTCATAGTTGAAATAACCATTAACCGTTTGGTATATTATACCAACTAGTATTCCTAATAAGGTCAGTACTACGGCAACCCCAACGAGCGAAATAATTTTAGAAAGATATAGGGTATTGTTACTCACCGGCAGCGCATCATAAAACTCGAACGTTTTGTTTTTACGGGTTCTATGTACCGCTTCACCAGCATAAATAATTAGGATAATTACAGAAAATAACGATATTCCTCCTGCTATTTGCGCCACCATATAGCGTGTTAGAGGCAAGGACGGCGTACCGTAGATTTGATTGGATTGATAAGCCACGAAACTAGCGATAAGAATACCTATGACTATCAATACCAAAAAGACAGATTCCTTTACAATGGATAAAAATTCTATTTTACTAAGCGACCATAGATTTCCCCACTGTGCCTTTTTTGTGAAACTCTGGGCAATGGCCGTAATTCCGCTTGGCTCATAAATTGCTTTATCTTCCTTAACGGATTTTTTCTTTTTGGATGCCAAAAACCCTTTGTACGAAAATTTGAAAAGCGTAAAAAGAAATATTACTAGGGCTATTCCCAACCAAAATAAACGATTCAACATAAATTTTCCCGAAAGGGAAAGTTGTGTGGTGTTCAATTCATTAACGGACCAATATTTGGTGATATAACCATATGCCCTGTTTCCGAAAGGATCTACGTAAACACTAAGCCATTCCGTATCTAAACTGGACAATAGTTCACCTGAAATAATGGTCGCCAGAAAAAGGACAATACCTCCCAAATAGAGGATAGGCATCCGTTTAAAGAAGGTCATAAGACTAAAGAACAAACTCCCGATAAAAAAGGCATTGAACGTCAATAAATAAACAAACGGTAAAAAGTAGGACCAGAAATTAAAATCGGTATAGGTTCCATAATCCGGTCTATCTAGAAAAGCACCGAGCCCAAAACCTATCATGGCGCCCACCATTGCACCCAAGTTCATAAGCGTTACAATGGCAAAGCTGCCCCAAAACCGTCCAAGGATATAGTTTTTTTCAGAAACAGGATACGTAAAATAAGTTTCCGCAGTCCTATGCTCCTCGTCCCTGAATACCGGAACACCCATAATAGCGGCGTAAAAGAATAGGGCCAAAATGCTCATTCCCCCAAGAACACCTACTATGGCGTCAGGACTATTGGTATACTGTGCCGTGACGGATTTTTCAAACACCGCCAATAAAAACGGCATCAGGAACATGATAAAAATATAGATGTAGGTAGCCGGTCTTCGGAGTCGGTATTTCAACTCAAACAAGAAAATCTCTTTCATGATTATACGGTTTGAGGTTGATTGATACTATAGAAATAAAAATCTTCCAGATTGTTGTTCACCAATTCAAATCCGTCACCGGGATCCGTATCATGGTAAATATTTACGTTTAGATTTCCGCTTCTGAGATAGGTGGAAAGTACTGTATATTCCGACTGGTATAAATCTATCTCCTCCTTCGCGATTTTCTTTCGAGACACCCTATTATTCAAGGTGTTGGACAGTTCCTGCGGATGCCCTTGGACCACCACCCTGCCCTCGTTAAATACGGCCATATTCGTACACAGGTTAACTACATCATCAACAATATGGGTAGATAGAATTACGACCGCATCCTCTCCGAGCTCACTTAGCAAATTATGAAATCGGTTACGCTCTAGAGGGTCCAAGCCAGCAGTGGGCTCATCTACAATAATCAACTTTGGGTTGCCGATCAGGGCTTGTGCAATTCCAAAACGTTGGCGCATTCCACCGGAATAATCCCCAAGATTGCGTTTACGGAACTTAAATAAGTTCACCTTGTTCAATAAATCGGAAACATACGCCTTGCGGTCGTTCTTGTGCTGAATCCCCTTAATCTTGGCGATATGGTTCAGCATCATTTCGGCAGATACTTTTGGATACACCCCAAAATCCTGTGGTAAATACCCCAAAACCTTGCGAAGTTCGTCAGGAGCCCCAAAAACATCCGTATCATTAAAGGTTATGGTTCCGCTATCGGCCAATTGTAGGGTTGCGATGGTACGCATCAAAGTAGATTTTCCGGCGCCATTAGGGCCTAAAAGGCCGAACATACCCGTTCCAATTTCAAGATTTACATCGTTTAGGGCCTGTGTTCCGTTAGGATACGTTTTATTCAAATTGGAGATATAGAGCATATGCTATGTTTTGGTTGGTTTATAATTTTAAGGAATAAGTATGGAAGATATTCAATTTGTTACAATCTCAACTATTTTAGCAAGGATTCAAATTATAAGAAAAAGACTATCCGCTCATAGAATGACAGGCTTCCCTTATATTTGTGAAAGATTCATTTTTTTTTAAAAATAGTTTGTACAATCCTAGAACAATAAACTGTGTATCCACTCATAAGAAATAGAAGACTTAGAAGTTCAGAAGCCATAAGACATTTGGTTCGTGAAACCATTATTACACCAAGCGACTTTTTAGTACCGCTTTTTGTTGTTGAAGGTAAAGGTGTTAAAGAAGAAATAGCTTCCATGCCCAATTATTACAGACTTAGTTTGGATAACCTGGAGAAAGAAGTAAAAGAATTATGGAACATGGGGCTTTGTGCCGTGCTCCTTTTTGTAAAAGTTCCCGATAATTTAAAGGACAATGCCGGTTCAGAAGCGTTAAATGATAATGGTTTAATGCAATTGGCCATAAAAACGGTGAAGAATGTTTGTCCGGATATGTTGGTGATGACCGATGTTGCCCTTGACCCGTATTCTTCTTACGGGCATGATGGTATCGTGGCAGATGGACAAATACTCAATGATGAAACTGTAGAAGTGTTGGCAGAGATGAGCGTTTCGCACGCCAATGCCGGAGCCGATTTTGTAGCTCCTAGTGATATGATGGATGGTCGCATACTTAGTATCAGGGAAGCTTTGGAAGACGAAGGGCATAGCAACACAGGAATCATGAGTTATAGTGCAAAATACGCTAGTGCTTTTTACGGTCCTTTTCGTGATGCTTTGGATTCTGCACCGGTGGACATTAAAAACGTTCCCAAGGATAAAAAATCCTATCAGATGGATTCCGCCAACAGGTTTGAGGCCATTTCGGAAACCCAACAGGATATTGATGAAGGTGCGGATATCGTCATGGTAAAACCTGGACTTTGCTATCTGGATATTGTTAGGGAAATAAAGAATGAAGTAGACGTTCCCGTAGCCGTATACCAAGTTTCAGGGGAGTACGCCATGGTCAAAGCCGCAGCGGAAAAAGGCTGGTTAGATCATGATGCCGTAATGATGGAACAACTCATTGCCATAAAACGTGCTGGGGCCAATATTATAGCCAGTTATTTTGCTAAGGACGCTGTTCGGCTGATGTAGAAAGGTAACGCCCTCTTAAAAGGTTTCCTTTTAGGTGAAGAAAAATTCAATATGAAAAGAAAGCTTCTCATTTTGTTATGTTGCGTGCTTCCAATGGAAGCTGTCCTTTCACAAGAAATCATACCTGACAAAATTGCACTGCCAAGAACGCATACACAAGATGTATCGCTGTTATCAGAAGTGGATTTACTTTCCGTAAACCCAAAGGTCGATTCCATAATAACGAACGGTATAAAAAATGAAGCATTCCCAGGAGCACAAGTACTTGTTGCCGAAAAAGGGAAAATCATCTTCCACAAAGCTTATGGATTTCATACCTATGACAGTATTCAACCCGTTGCTTTAAATGATCTTTACGATTTGGCATCGGTCACAAAAATTCTTGGTCCGCTACCTGCATTGATGAAGTTGGTAGCTGAGGGCAAATTAGATTTAGATACGCCTTTTAGTACCTATTGGAAACCGTGGCGGGGCGTAAAGAACAAAGAAACCATCACGCTTCGGGAAATTTTGGCTCATCAGGCCGGTTTAAAGCCTTATATCGTTTTTCTGAATCGTGTTTTAAATAAAAATGGCAAACCCAAGAATCGCTTTGTTAAAAAAGAGCGGAACAAGCGGTTTGAAAAGGAAGCTTACGATGGAATCTATGTTAAGGATAGGTTCAAACTAAAAATGTACCGTATCATAAACAGGTCCGAGGTATCTTCTGAAAAGAAATATGTCTACTCGGGTTTGACATTCCTCATTTTTCCTGAATTGATCCAACAATTAACGGGTATCCCCTATGAAGACTACGTGACAACACATTTCTATGCACCCATAGGCGCCAAAACCTTAGGGTTTTTGCCCATGTCCAAGAGGCTTTCAAATAGGATAGTCCCTACCGAGGTAGATACGCTTTTTCGCCATACCGTGACCAAAGGCTGGGTACATGATGAAAATGCCGCGCTGCTGGGTGGTGTTTCTGGTAATGCCGGACTTTTTGGTACAGCAAACGACCTGGCAAAGATGATGCAGCTGTATCTGGATTATGGCATGTATGATGGCGAAAGAATACTGCCGAAGGAAATCGTCAAAGAATTTACAAAGGTACAATATCCGGATAATGAAAATAGAAGAGGATTAGGTTTTGACAAGCCACTCTTAGGTAATGCTTCGCTTCTCTTTTCTGAAGCCTATCCCGCACCTCAGGTAAGTCCTGAAAGTTTTGGACATAGTGGATTTACAGGTACTTTCGTATGGGCAGACCCTTCAAACCAATTGGTATATATTTTCTTGTCCAACAGAGTGTACCCTTCGCGTAATCACAGAAAATTGTACGAGCTCAATATTCGCCCCGCCATACAGCAAGTCTTCTATAATGTACTCGCTAACTCAAGTTAAGCAAGACACATACCTATTTTATTGGTATCTTAGTCCCAGAAAATGAACCTATGGGACTACTGGTATTCTATGCTGTTATTTCAATCTTTTTTTCCTTTCTGTGCTCCATATTGGAAGCCGTTCTACTGAGTATTACACCAACCTTCATCAATGTTAAAAAAAGGGAAGGCAAGTCATATGCCACTACTTTAGAAGAACTAAAGAAGGATGTGGACAAGCCTCTTATTGCCATACTGACCCTTAACACCATAGCACATACGGTAGGAGCCATACTCGTAGGTGTACAGGCAAAAGTGGCTTATGCAGAGCTATATGGCACTGAAAAAAGGGCTATATTCGGAATTGAGTTTTCGGAGGACCTTATGGTCGGGGTGGTCTCTACCATTATGACCATTTTAATCCTAGTGGCTTCCGAAATCATACCTAAGACCATTGGTGCGACATACTGGAGGCAGCTATCTAACTTTACCGCCAAAGCATTGAATATTATGGTACTTGGTCTTAAATATACCGGACTTCTTTGGCTGTTGCAATTATTCACCCGTCTCGTAGGTGGCAAAGGACATCACGGTAGCGTACTGAGCAGGGAGGATTTTACGGTAATGACGGATATGGCCCACGAGGAAGGTGTCTTTGAAAAATCCGAATCCACCATTATTAAGAATCTTCTGCGTTTTGACGAGGTATTGGTGAAGGATGTAATGACCCCAAGGGCCGTGATGAAAATTGCCTCGGAAGAGAAATCCATTCAGACCTTTTTTGAAGAAAATCCTAAGTTAAGATATTCTCGTATTCCTGTGTTTCAGGAGAAGATGGATAATATCACCGGTTTTGTCCTAAAAGATAATGTCTACGAAGAAATTATTAATAAGAACGGTGGGTTGCCGCTTGGTGAAATTAGAAGGGATATTCTAGTTACGAGAAGAAGTACCCCTATCCCCAAATTATTCGATATCCTTATCGCCAAAAGAGAGCATATTGCCTTGGTCGTTGACGAATACGGTTCTGTTGCCGGTCTTGTAACCATGGAAGATGTTATAGAGACCCTTTTAGGATTGGAGATTATGGACGAAAGTGATAATGTAGCGGACTTACAGCTCCTAGCGCGTAAGAATTGGCAAAGTAGGGCCAAGCAAGCGGGTGTTATAGAGCAAACTCCTGAAACTCCGAAAGGGGAATAACCACAACTAATGGAACAAGCCTTTATCCAAAGTCCGTTAGGTGTCACCAAATTAAAAGGCGATACCAATGGCTTAGTCGCTATTTCCGTCCTTAATTCCGCCGAAGCCCTAACCACCGTTATCCCTGCATGTTTAGAGGATGCCGCTTATCAGCTTAAAGAATATTTCGACGGAAAACGCCAACACTTTGATTTAACGTTAAATCCCGTCGGTACCGATTTTCAGAAACGTGTTTGGAAAGCCTTGGCAGAGATTCCATACGGTAAAACGGTTTCTTATCTGGAACTCGCTAAAACCTTGGGTGATGTAAAAGCCATACGAGCCGTTGCGGCGGCCAATGGCAAAAATCCCTTATGGATCATAGTTCCTTGTCATAGGGTAATAGGAAGCGATGGTTCATTAACGGGATATGCTGGTGGTCTGCATCGCAAAAAATGGCTTTTAGAGCACGAAAGTCCGGTGAAACAACAATCGTTATTCTAATTTTTTGAGACTATCTGGTCGGTTTTTTACATCAAGTAGCTAACAAACGTACGCCCTACTGCACTTCATCCCTATTTTTGTCCGTGTTAACGCAACAAATTAGAATTATAAGTTAAGGACTTAGGTGTAAAACAAACTGGGCGGTCCGTTCCCAGAAAATTTTCAGTATTACTTTTACAAATAAATAGTTCGCAATAATTGCCTATTTTCATGGGACTAATTCGCTCTCCAAAATGAAATATTTCAAATTTCTAGTTTCTCTTATGCTCACCGCTGCCGTTTTTTACGGTCTAAATACCAAGATTGGCCCGGCACCACCGATTGGAAAGTTTCTTAATCCGTATACCGGAATATGGCAGAACGAAAAAGACGATGCCATTACGGGAACCATAGAAATAAAAGGTCTAAAGGAGAAAGTGACCGTGCATTACGACGCACAACTGATACCACATATTTTTGCACAAAACGATACCGATCTATATAAAGCGCAAGGCTACATTACTGCAAAACATCGCCTTTGGCAGATGGAATTTCAGACCTATGCAGCCGCTGGGCGTTTATCGGAGATAATTGGTGATGCTGCTCTTGATTACGATAGGCAAGAACGTAGACGAGGTATGGGTTTTGGGGCGGAACAAGCCCTAATAAAGATGAAAGAAGACCCGGAAACGGCAGCTTATATAAAGGCTTATGCGGAGGGTGTAAATAACTATATCAACCAACTACAACCCAAAGACTTCCCGGTTGAATACAAATTATTAGATTATGTTCCGGAACCATGGACAGTTAAAAAAACAGCCCTTTTGTTGATGTATATGACAAAGGATTTATCAGGGTTTGACTCGGATTTAGAAAATACCAACGCCTTACGTTTATTCGGAAAAGAACGTTTTGATTTGCTGTTCCCCGATTTTTTTGAGGTCAACGACCCTGTAATTCCAAAAGAAACAGACTGGAGTCACATCGATGTGCCTATGACAAAAACACCGGAAAGTGAATTGCCCTTAGATACCATTACTAGTACTATGGACAAACCACACCCTGATAACGGCAGTAACAATTGGGCCGTTTCGGGTCGAAAATCCTATTCTGGCAATCCTATTTTGGCCAATGACCCTCATCTAGGCCTAAATCTACCTTCCATTTGGTTCGTAATGCAACTGAGTACACCAGAACATAATGCCTTTGGGGCCACCTTACCCGGAGCCTTGGGCGTTATCTCAGGTTTCAACAATCATATTTCTTGGGGAGAAACCAACGCCACGAGAGACGTATTGGATTGGTATAAAATTGAATTTAAAGACGATAAGCGTACCCACTACAAATATGGAGAGGCATGGAAAGAGGTCAACATCAGAGTAGAAGAAATAAAAATAAAAGGTAAGGAACCGTTTAAGGATTCCGTACGCTACACGCATCATGGTCCTGTTGCATATGACATTAATTTCAAAGGAGATAACGGACGTGCAGGCTATGCTATGAAATGGATAGGACATATTGGCGGCAACAACCAAAAAACCTTCTTAGCCTTGAACAAGGCACATAATTATGAAGAATATGTTACGGCATTGACGCATTATAGTGCTCCCGCCCAAAATTTTGTATTCGCTTCTACCCAAGGTGATATAGCCCTTTGGATACAAGGAAAATTTCCGAACAAGTGGAAGGGACAAGGAAAATTCTTGATGGACGGTAGCAACCCTGAAAATGATTGGCAAAGCTTTATTCCCCAACCCTTTAATGCCCATACCAAAAACCCGGAAAGAGGATTTGTAAGTTCTGCCAACCAGCATCCCGTGGACCAAACGTATCCCTATTATGTCTTTAATGACGGTTATGAAACCTATAGAAATAGGGTGATCAATGAATTTTTTCGAAGTAAAGAAACTTTTTCCATTCAAGATTTCAAGGACCTGCACAACAATAATTATAACCTGAAGGCCGCAGAACTTATTCCGTATGCTTTGGAAAACATAGATACCACTATGCTTAACGCTGAAGAGATAGCTGTCTTAGAACAATTGAAAAACTGGGATTTTTATAACGATATCGATAAAGAAGGGCCAAGTATTTGGAGGAATTGGTGGGGTAAACTCTATACTATGGTTTGGGACGAGTTTAGCGTGGAAGACGTGGCGTTGGACGCTCCGTTTACCTATCAAACCATACATATGCTTAAGACTATGGGAGAAGACCCTTTCATGGATATAGTAGCGACTCCGGAAACAGAGCATGCGAAAAATCTGTTCCTTTTAAGCTTTAAGGAAGCGGTAAAATCCCTAACGGAATGGAAATCAGAAAATGGCGAGTACAACTGGCGCGACTATAAAAACACTAGCGTAGGGCATCTGCTGCAAGGTCTACCCGCTTTCTCCAGAACCAATCTCCCGATTGGGGGAGGCAGAAATATTGTAAATGCAACTTCCGAAAGGCACGGACCTTCTTGGCGTATGATCGTAGAGATGAGTTCGCCTCCAAAAGCGTTGGGCATCTATCCAGGTGGGCAATCGGGGAATCCAGGTAGTAAGTTCTATGATGATTTTATCGATGTATGGGCGGCAGGCGAATATCATTGTCTCCATTACCTACAGAACGATACAGAGGCCGATGCCGTAATAGCTACGCAAACCTTAACACCAAACTAAATGAACTCCAAAAAAATAAATTTTGCTGTAACACTTGTTCTAGCCTTGGCTTTTTCATTTTTCCTACCGTGGTGGTCGGTAATGTTGGCCGCGTTTATCACGGCGTTCCGATTACCTCTAAAAGGTATTAGCGTATTTCTATTACCTTTCCTTGCCATTTCATTGTTCTGGGGTATTTATGCATACCTTTTGGCAAACGATAATAGTTTTATCCTTTCAAAGAAAATAGCTGTACTATTACCATTGAAAGGTAGCCCATACCTTTTAATTTTGGTTACAGCCGTAGTTGGTGGTTTAGCGGCCGGGATAGCTGCAATTTTTGGCAGACAATGTCAACTACTGTTGAGAAAGAAATAAGATTTGCCTACTCTATAAAATACACGGGCACAAAATTCAACTCTACGTTCTCTAGTAGTTTACCTTCATCAGAAATTACCATTGCTCCTCCTCGTAATTGACTATCGTTCGTAAACTCGCTGTAGGACACTAGGAAAAACCTTTCCTTAACATTGTACTGTTGACTAAAAATGTTGATAGAAATATCATTTGTTATCTCTACTTCGCTAATTAAATTAGGCAAATCAATGATACTATTGGTGCTGGTGGCCAAATCATAGATAGCAGGTCCCCGCTCTATGCTGAAAGGCTGTGAATACTCAAACTCATAATAAAATTTATTATCGATAAGTTTTGCGTTGATGGGTCCCGGATTAAAACGTTGGCTTAATGTAGGCAAAAATTCTTGAACCCTGTCTAAAGTATTGAAATCTAAAATGTCCAACGTGGTGTTTGCCTCAGAAGAAAATTTAAAGACCGCCAAATCGCCATTATCGTCGATTAAAATACTTGGAGCATCGTTGCCAAAGGACAAGGTCTGCTGTATGACATTTGTTTCCGTTTCGTAGACGCTTATCTTATATTCCAAAGCGTTGGTTCTGTAGGTAACGAACAACTTGCCGTTATGGTATAAAGGAGGATAAAGTGTATTGATGTTAAATTCCAGCGAAAGGTCGGTGCCCTCTAATGTGTTTAAAGTAATATTACGAATAGCAAGGTTCGTTGTTCCTTGCGGGTTGTAGAACCCGAAGAACACGGAGGTATCATTATTTGTTCCCCAAACAATAGATCGGGCCGAGGTATTTGTATAAAAATCGTTGTAGACTTGAACTTCGTCAGTGTCCACATTTTTTTGGATCAAAGAGAATTTTCCGGAATCGAATGAATAGAAGGAGAGCGTTGAACCAATCTGCCTTAAGGTCAAGTAGTTGGTGTTAACCCCAATTTCGTTGGTAAGGTTGGTTTCAACGGTGCTGTCTAGCGTTCCGTCCTGGCGATATTGAAAAACAGCATCCTGGTTGACTCCAATTAGTTCAAAACTAATTCTTTCTTCAACCTCGGGGGTTGCCATATCGTCTTCTTTTGAGCAACTCAACAAGAAAAAACAGCAAAAGAAGAAAACTAAATAGGAATTACGCATGTCATAGATGGTTTTGTACCACGCAAACAAGTCAATTTCGCATACCTAATTAGATGTGCGAACCGGACTCAATTTCATAGCAAAAATTTTTGTCAACGAGGAAGATACAATATTATTCGAAGGCTAAGTTGATGATCTTATTAAATTAATGCATTAATTTAATAGCGCTAACCATAAGTTTAATGCCATGTTACAAAAGATTAACTTGGAAAATATCTTATTTCTGGATATTGAAACCGTTCCCGAAAAGGAAAATTTTGAAGATTTGGATGATGCTAAAAAAGAACTCTGGGACCAAAAATCGCGCTACCAAAGAAAAGACGATTACACCCCCGAAGAATTTTACGATCGTGCGGGTATCTGGGCAGAGTTTGGAACAATAGTGTGTATTTCTGTAGGTTATTTTAATTTAAACGGTGATTCCAAAACGTTTCGGGTAACCAGTTTTCAAGGTGATGAGGTAAAATTACTGAAGGAATTTAAAAACCTGTTGAACAGTCATTTTAATCAACCGAAACACTTACTATGTGCGCATAACGGAAAAGAATTTGATTTCCCCTATATCGCCAGAAGAATGATTATCCACGGTATATCATTACCCTACAAACTGGATTTGTTCGGAAAAAAACCATGGGAAGTACCACATTTGGATACCATGGAACTTTGGAAGTTCGGTGATTACAAACACTATACTTCTCTAAAACTTATGGCCCATATTCTGGGAATCCCGTCACCAAAGGAAGATATAGACGGTAGTATGGTGCGCGACGTCTTTTATGAGGAGAAGGATATTGACCGCATTGTAAACTATTGCGAGCTAGACGTAGTTACCACCGCACAGGTATTCTTAAAAATGAGAAATGATGACCTTTTGAATGATTCGGAAATAAAAAAGATTTGAGAATAAAAAAACCTCCCGACTATGAAAATCGAAAGGCCTATCTTGAGTAGTAATTGTACTTTTGGGGGAACTACCTTTCTTTAATATTTGAAAAACTTAGCACTTTTTTTACTTCCCAAATCCTGAACTTGTATAATGTACAATCCTGTAGCCAAATCGGCCACATTGATTTGAGCATTCTTTGCCGACCCTGTTTTGAGTTCAATTCCGGAGGAAGATACAATACTATACATCGCCGTATCGGCTACCTCTGTATTTAACCTAATCTCGTTTGCCGCCGGATTGGGATAGACTGAAAAATTAACTTCTGCGTCTTTATTGAACGTTTCATTGAAATCTAGAGGATCCACTACCGTTGATTCCCCTAAGAACGTAAAACGATACTCATCAGTATATTCTGATGCAATGTTTTGAGAACAAAATGTGCGTACCCGTAGGATGTAGTTTTCATTGGCTAGTAGATCTTTCAGTACAAGGGAATCGTTAGACACATATTCCGTGATCCATTGGTCCTCATTTTCATTTTTATATTGTACTTCATATAGTGCATCCAAAGTACCGTTCCAGGATGTCGTTATCTCATTCGTCGAGGCCGCATCCAAAGCAAGATCATCCGGGGTGGCAATACTACAATGGTTCATTTTAACACCTGAAATTAATAGCGAAAAATCCTGAGCATTATTCTTAAGTGCACCCTTATGGGATACGGTAATCGTATACGTACCTTTTGCATTTGGAATGTCTATTCTTTCAAAAGGATCTACAAGGTTATCGCCTTGTTTTGCACCTGCATTAGGGTCAATTGGGTTTAATTTCCAAGGAAAAAAAGTTTTCCCATCTTGGGTAATCCGTATGTCCAAGTCATTCACCAGTGCAATCCTTTTATCGTTTACCACTCCTATATTAATGTATTCCGATTCTGGGTCGGTCCAAGAAATAGAAGCAGCTAAGGTTTCATTTCCATTTGCCGTTACGGTAAAGGTAAAGGTGGCACCATCCTCTAGGTTCTCTTCAGAAATATGAGTCGTATAGTCTTTGTTTATAAGTGCTTCGGCAGCTTTTTTAGCGTTCATAATGCCCCATCCCATTTTATAATCAGGTCCGGCCTGATCTACATCATCCGCCGTATGCAAAGCCAATCCTTTTAAGGTTGCCGCTTTTAGATAAGAACCGTACAATTGCTCGTTATACTGTTGTAACAACAATAACGCCCCAGTAACACCCGGAGTGGCCATTGACGTTCCTGAGGAAGCATTATAGCTTGTATTACTCGTTGCGTACGTAGACACGATAGAAGATCCATCGCCCGCTAAATCTGGTTTAATCCTTCCATCATCCACAGGGCCAAAGCTACTGTATGGGGATACCTCAGCTTCCTTGAGGTTTCCTTTTCCATCTACCTTAGTATTTGCACCGGCTATCGTAAGTCCGTTCTTAGCTAGGGTAAAACCCAACATCAGATCAAAACCGTCACTACTCGTTCCAAAGATGGGAGCATCGTTATCTCTTCTGCTCTGGGCATTACCTGCGGCAGTAACCATTAAATAATAGGGAGCGTTATACATTATCCTGTCCCAATCCTGGGAAACCTTGATATAGGAGCCAAAATACCAGTCCGGCACTCTATCGGTTTTGATACCATAAGAGTGATTAGAAAGTAATAGACCGTTAGCTGCTGCCTCTGTCACCTCTATTTTATCTCTTGTCCAATCGTGTGAAAGTACATTTGCGGCATGGGCAACCCCTTTAGCTTCTTTCTTTATACCAGATGAAATAATGCGACCAGTTACCATAGTAGCGTGTGCATCTATCTCATTGCTTCCATCGGCAATAGTAGCTCGGATATCATATTCTTGATGCGTTGTAAGCGCAACACCAGAATCCCAAACCCCTACCTGCATTCCTGCTCCATCCAAATCCAGTTCTAACAAACCGTTTGTATGTAACGTAGACGCCCTTGAAGTCTGACTTGCATCCTCAGCATAGGTTTCGTAAAAAATAGGGCTACCATCGGTGCCCACTTCTTGTAATTCTATTTTTTTACCATCGGGAAGTACTTCTTTAACTTTCCAGTTGTTTATCTTGGCAAGCGCCAACGTTTTTTTCCTGTTATCTTCAAAATCAAATTCCAGATCTACGTGCATTGCCCCTATCTTGGAAAAATCATATTCCTTGTCAATAAGGGACTTTAATTTTTCGGACTGGCCAAAAGCTAACGGACAAATTAAAATAAAGAGCAAAATGATACTAATCGATGTATACATTTTGCTCTCAGGTATTTGGTAGTTCATAGGTCGTAGGTTATAAATGTAAGATTTGGACTACAAATATATTTTACAACGCTAGATAATCAATTCAAAAAATAGATTTATTCGATGAAATACATAGGATGATATCCTTTCCTGTTGTGAAAGTGCTATTTTTTGTTGTTTATAGGATTATTCTTACAAATTGTATTCGCTAAAAAAGCTTTATTTATTATATTTAAGAATAATGTAAACAGGAAAATGATCGCTATAACCGCCCAAATATTTACTCCCGGCGTAGGTTCTAAATGGGCTCCCTTTATATTTCCCCTTATACTCCTTTAAAGACGCATCATCATAAATATTGGCCCTATCAAAGCTATGCGAACCCTTTTGGTAGTTAAAAAAATTGTGTGATATGATAATTTGATCAAAAAGGCTCCAACTTTTCTTATAATTGGCGCTTCCCCTTATTTTAGGAGCATGTAATTTCTCCATAGGGTTATATAAAACACTATTCGATACCAATTTCTGTATACTGGCTGAATGAGGGTCATCATTAAAATCTCCCATTATGATGTAATTAGGATTACTATGGTTTTTCTCGATTGACGCCATCTTCTTTAAAATCACGTCCGCGGCAATGATTCTTTTGTATTCCGTAGAATCGCTTCCGTCTCTCCTGGAGGGCCAATGGTTTACGAATACATGAATTTCTTCCCCATTCAATTGCCCATGTACATATAATATATCTCTTGTGGTATCTCGGGCACCATCCAGATTTTTTATGATCAATGGCAACGGCGCTGCACTCAGGATTTTAAAATACTTCTGATGAAAAATAAGTGCAGTATCTATACCTCTCTCGTCGGGGGATTCATAGTGGACAATATCATAAGGAATGTTTGCTAATGAATCCTTTTTAATAAGATCTTGTAACACCGCCTTGTTCTCCGCTTCAGCCACCCCAATCAATACCGGGGGATGCGTATTAAAGTCTTTTCCTATTTCAAAAATGGTTTTAGCCAGTTTACCCAGTTTTTGTTGATATCTTTTGGGTGTCCATTTTTTAAAACCCTCTGGAGTAAAATCCTCGTCTAAAGTATGGTCATTATACTCGGCATCGAATAAGTTTTCAAGATTATAAAATGCCAGAGTATAGAGATGTTTGCTTTTTCTTTTTTTAAAAAGGAAAAATCGCATAGGGTGTTTAATTGGGTCAATAAAATTACTAAAATAGCTTGGTCCCTTTTTCTTAATTTTGCACTTTAAATATATATGTTAGAAAAGAAAACCAATACCTACGAAAAAACAGTACTCATTGGTATCCTGAACAGGGAACAGAATGAGGAAAAGGTTACAGAATACTTGGACGAGCTTGAATTTTTGACCTACACTGCTGGCGGAGAAGTTTTAAAACGCTTTATACAACGAATGGATGTTCCCAATCCAAAAACACTTATCGGAAGCGGTAAAATGTTAGAGGTGGAAAAATTTGTTGAAGAGAATGAAATAGGCTCTGTTATTTTTGATGACGAACTTACACCTGCACAACAGCGAAATATAGAAAAACAGCTTCGCTGCAAGATTATTGACCGTACCAGTCTTATCCTAGATATTTTTGCTCAGCGCGCACAGACCAGTTATGCCCGTACGCAAGTAGAGCTAGCCCAATACGAGTATCTGCTGCCCCGGCTAACCGGTTTATGGACACACCTAGAGCGACAAAAAGGTGGTATTGGCATGCGTGGTCCAGGGGAGACGGAAATAGAAACAGATAGGCGTATCGTTAGAGATCGTATAACCTTGCTTAAAAAGAAACTTCTTAAGATCGATAAGCAAATGGAAACCCAGCGGGGTAATAGGGGAGCTTTGGTTAGGGTTGCCTTGGTGGGCTACACCAACGTGGGCAAATCTACCTTAATGAACGTTATCAGTAAAAGTGATGTTTTTGCAGAGAACAAACTCTTTGCCACTTTGGACACGACCGTTCGTAAAGTAGTCATTGGTAATCTTCCTTTTCTATTGAGTGATACGGTGGGGTTCATTAGAAAGCTTCCGACCCAGTTGGTAGAGAGTTTTAAGAGTACGTTGGATGAGGTACGTGAGGCCGACCTATTATTGCACGTTGTGGATATTTCTCATCCCCAATTCGAAGAGCATATAGATTCTGTTCATCAAATTTTAGACGAGATAAAAAGTGCTGACAAAAGAACCATTATGGTTTTTAATAAAATTGACCAACACGAGAATGAAGTAATAGAGGAAGACGATTTAGTCACCGAACGTACTTCCAAACATTTTACCATTGCCGACTGGAAAAGTACATGGATGGAAAAAGTGGGCGATCGTGCCTTGTTCATATCCGCCCTTAATAAAGAAAACCTTGACGAATTTAGGAAGAGGGTTTATGATGAGGTAAGAGACATTCATGTGACGCGTTTTCCTTACAATAATTTCCTTTATCCAGAACATTTAGATGAATATTAAGTGCAAAGTATACATCGTATGATGTAGTTCATCGATCAATTACTTCCATTGATATTTTTCACAACATTATAAGATACGTTCACAACATAAATCTTGTGAAACTGTAAACTTGCCATAAATTACACTGTGTTTAAGTGAAAGTGTTGACCCCAAATCAAGAATAGAACTTACATAGCTAGAAAGTAAAATCCCAAATTTTACGATAACTACTTAACCTGAAAAGCCCTCCAAAAAGGAGGGCTTTTTTTATGATGTTTCGTTCTTAGTGCTGCCTAGAAGGCATAGTTTAAACCAAATAAAATATAGGTCTGCAAATCGTTTTCAACATCTTCAAAAGATGTAGCCGTTGCAGGTGTTTGGTTCAAAGCAAAATTCAATGCCTCTTGTTTGTTGTTTCTTAGACCGAACTCAAAACCAAGTCCAATGCCGTTCCATAGGGTATATCCAAAAGAGTTTATCCACGTGTAGTTAGATAGGTCTCCGCTCTTATAACTCTGGAACATGGATAAGTTGGTCTTAAAGTTAACCGCTCCAATTTTTCTAGTGTAATCCGCAATTATCTTGGCACCTAAAGAAGATTCAAAAACAGCATCGTTGTTGCTAAATACAAAGTTGTAGTTTAAGGGGTGAATGACCACCACTAAATCCGTTATCGGAGTCCATGTAGCACCAACACCTAAATCCAAGTAGCCAGGGTCATTAAAATTATCCAGAATCGTAGTCCTATATTCCCCTAATCCAGAGATGGCGAATTTTTCCCTGATTTTACGACCGTAAAGTGAAGTAATTGTAAATACGTCCGCTGCTTGTCTAAAGCTATCGTCGTCAGCCGGATCATCTTTATCGTCAAATTTTACCCATCCAAGGTTAATGTTCGCAGAATTTCTCCAGAAAAATTTCTCTTGGTTCAGGTTGGCAAAACCATTTACCGTAACACCAATGTTACCAGAGGAGTTGTTCGGTGACCCCTGCGCATACCAGTTATTGAAGCTGCTTAAGTTAGCACCAATGGTACCAAACGCTCCTTTTTTCCATCCAGGAAGTGCATCAATCTGTGCTTGAATAGCATCTACCCTTCCCTGTATGGCAGCAATAGAATCTGTTTTAGGGGCCATTTGGGCCTTTAATTCTTCTTCGGTTTGTGAGAAACCTAAAGCGCATGCAAACAGTAGCGCCGTTGTTAGTAAAATGTTTTTCATGATTTCGTGTTTATTTTTTTAGAAACGCAAATGTAAGAATAGTCACATTTCAAACTAAAAAAAAGTGGTATTATTTTCTTTTATACAAGGGTACGGAGGAACAGGCTTCACCATACATGACCGACTTTACTACTGGCAATAATTTCGCCGTTAGAATTAGATATGCATTGGGAGGGACAGGTTTGTTACTACAGCCCTTTATGATTACAGGTTTATCCTTGAAGTCAGAAACAGGTATATTTTCTATGATAGATTGGTATATTGAGGTCTCCAAATCTTCAAGGTTTCCTAAAACCGTTCTGACTGTAAAGGGCTGAAGTTTTGTAGTAATCAGCATATAAGCCCATCCAGGAATTATGGCATCCGTGGAACAGGTTAACGCTACATATGCACCCTTATACTGTTCCCAATTATGTGCCTTGATATAATCCCTGAATTCTTTTTCTTTCAAGATAAAGCCCTCAAAAAGCCAATCTTTTATATCTAAAACAATACGCTCTCCTTTTGGATAATAATCTTCAAGGTCAAATGTTACGAGCTTGCTTTGGGCAACCTTATTTATAATTTCATCAGGCATGGCTACAACTTAAAGTTTATACCGATTAAGCTGTATTAGAGCATTCCCAGTTCCAATTTAGCCTCTTCGCTCATTAAATCTTGGGTCCAAGGTGGATCAAAGGTAATTTCCACCTCCGCATCCTTAATTTCGTTTATAGATTTTACCTTTTCTTCTACCTCTACAGGCAAGGTTTCTGCAACAGGACAATTAGGTGAAGTTAAAGTCATCAAAATCTTAACCTCTGTATCTTCGTTGACCAGAACATCATAAATAAGCCCTAGCTCATAAATATCTACGGGAATTTCAGGATCATAAATCGTTTTCAATACTCTAACGATTTTATCACCTAAGACTGCACTATCTTCTGCTATATTATCTTCGCTCATCTTTAGTTTATTTGTGTTTGATATGCCACCGCATATAATTTAATCTGTTTTATCATGCTCACAAGACCATTTGCCCTTGTAGGTGATAAATGTTCCTTAAGCCCTATTTCGTCTATAAATGCCGTATCGGCGTCAATAATGTCCTTTGGCTTTTGATTGCTGAATGCCCGTATTAAAATAGCAATAATTCCTTTGGTAATTATCGCATCGCTGTCGGCAGTAAAAATTAATTTATTCTCCTCTAAGGTAGCATGTACCCAGACCTTACTTTGACAACCTTTGATGATATTATCATCCGTCTTAAATTCATCTTCAATTAAAGGCAAGGATTTTCCCAACTCTATCATATACTCATAGCGCTGCATCCAATCTTCGAACATCGAAAATTCATCTACTATTTCATCTTGTATTTCCTTGATATTCATAAGCCCAATTTATCTCCCTAAAAGGATATAATTTTTTGCAAAAATACAATAACAATCGGTGGTTATCAATAGTTTAAGAAAACCATAACTCCGATGTTTAAAGCAACATATTCTTTGCTAGTCTAACACTATTGACCAGAACATCTACCTCTCCTCTGGTATTATAAAAACTAAAGCTGGCCCTTGCAGTGCCGGGAATTCCGTAAAAATCCATAATGGGTTGTGCACAGTGATGTCCTGTTCTCAAGGCAACCCCCAGCTTATCCAAAATACTTCCTATATCATAGGGGTGTAAACCTTCAATATTAAAAGAAATAACAGAGGTCTTTTTTTTTGCTGTGCCGTATATTTTGAGTCCTTCTATTTCAAGAAGTTGCTTCGTTGCGTATCCCAATAAGTCCTGTTCATACCTTGCTATCTCATCAAAACCAATTGCGTTCATATAGTCCAAGGCTGCGCCAAAAGCTATGCCACCACAAATATTGGGTGTACCTGCTTCAAATTTATGAGGTAAGTCCGCATAAGTGGTTTTCTCAAAAGTAACTTCTGCAATCATTTCGCCACCTCCTTGGTAAGGTGGTAGTTTGCTAAGCCATTCTTCTTTGCCATATAACATACCAACTCCGGTGGGCCCACATATTTTATGTGCGGAAACCGTATAGAAATCTACATCCAGTTTTTGAACGTCTGCCACTAAATGCGGTGCTGCTTGGGCGCCATCTATTAGCACGGCCGCACCCACTGCATGGGCTTTGTTTATTATTTCTTCAATAGGGTTAATGGTTCCTAATGCGTTTGAAATATGATTACAGAATACCAGCTTTGTTTTTTTGGAAAGTAAATCATCATACACCTCCATTAAAAGTTCCCCGTCTTGATTCATAGGAATAACTCTTAGTGTTGCCCCTGTACGTTCGCATAGCATTTGCCAGGGTACGATATTGGAGTGGTGTTCCATTGCGGAGACAAGGATTTCATCTCCTTTTTCAATCAGGGAAGAAAAACCGTTCGCGACGATATTAATACTATGGGTAGTGCCTGAGGTAAAGATAATTTCATGAGGCTTGACCGCATTAAAATGTTTTTGAATCTTTACACGTGCTTGCTCGTATTTATCGGTAGCCTCTTGCGATAGTGCATGAACACCCCTATGTATGTTAGCGTTGTAATTCTGGTAGTAGTCCACTATTGTAGCTATCACCTGTTGTGGGGTCTGTGAGGTAGCCGCATTATCTAAATAAACCAGTGGTTTACCATTGACCTCACGTTCTAAAATGGGGAAATCTTTTCGAATTTTCGTTACGTTCAACATAGCACTTTTATTGAAATACAAAGATACCGACTAGGTTCCATATCTACTTACATCACAGGGCCAAATTAAAGTAATATGATTACGTATATCAGCGAAAACTATAATTCGCAGAAAACTGTAGTGCAACATTGTAGTTCTGAGCATTGGGTAATCCGTTCAGCCGATTTCTAATGCCAATATAAAATCTAGGCGCTAACGAAATGTTATCGTTTATACGCATAGCCACTCCCGCAGTAACACCGTAATCCAACTGAAAATCTCCTGAGACGGAGCTTCTTTCATTAGTATTAGTACCATCTTGCTCGTCCAAATTCTTGATTTTTGTTACTTGGTTGAGCAAAAACCCGAACTGTGGACCAAATTCCAAGGAATACCTGTCATTAAGCAGAAATTTTCCTAGTAGTGGAACAGTCAGGTAATTCAATTGCACGTTGGTTCTAAAATCATTTTCTTGGCCAGTAGAACCCCATTTTGGATGGCAGCCAAATCCGTACTAAACTGAAATCCTTGAGAAGAATATAGGAGTTCTGGTTGCAATTGAAATTTTTCCGTGAACGCTATCTCTAAAAACAGGCCTACGTGACCGGAGAAACGAAATTTAATACCATCCGTTAAATCCCCAACAACGGAAGAATAATTTAGCCCGCCCTTTAATCCAAAAGTGGTCTCCTGGGCATTACCATCATAAATCAAAAACGAAAAAAGAGCTATGACAATCATAGCTCTTTTTCTATTATTATCAATTTTGTACATAACTTATAAGTCAAATCCTAGATTAACCCCTAATTTCTTGGCAATTAGTTTATTGATTCTAGCTTTAAGTTCAGGAATACGAACACTTTCCAAAACATTGTTGGCAAAAGCGTACATTAAAAGTGCACGTGCCTCCTTCTTAGGAATACCCCTTGTTTGCATGTAAAAAAGCGCATCTTCATCTAATTGACCAATAGTGCAACCGTGGGAACATTTTACATCGTCCGCAAAAATCTCTAATTGCGGTTTTGTATTGATCGTTGCCTTATCACTTATCAGGATATTGTTGTTCTGTTGAAAGGCGTTGGTCTTCTGCGCTATCTTGTCTACAATGATTTTACCGTTAAAAACCCCGGTAGAACTATCGCCATAAATTCCTTTATAATCTTGATGACTTTCACAATTAGGTTCAATATGATGTACCAAAGTATGATGGTCCACATGTTGCTTATCTCCTAAAATTGTAACCCCCTTCATGGTAGAGTCCATGTACTCCCCGTTTTGAAAGAAATTAAGATTATTTCGGGTTAGTTTACCGCCAAAGGAAAAGGTATGTACGCTAACATTACTTTTACTTTTTTGGTTGATATAGGTGTTATCTATCAATGAAGCTTTAGCAGCGTCATTTTGGATTTTATAATAGTCTATTATCGCATTTTCTGCAGCATAAATCTCCGTTACGGCATTGGTAAGCACTTCGTTAGAAGTAAGACTTTGATGACGTTCTATAATCTGGACTTCTGCGTTCTCCTCTACAATAACAAGGTTTCTTGGTTGCAGCATTAGCGATGCCTCGTTCCCAGTAGCCAAATTCAGTATCTCAACAGGCTTTTTAGGCATCTTGTTCTTGGGAATATAAATATATGCCCCCTCTCTACTAAAAGCAGTATTCAAGGTGGTTAAAGACTCATCTTTTGAGGCTACCTTATTAAAGTATACATCTATAATCTGTTTGTACATGGGTTTGGTCAAGGCCGAACTCATTAAACAAATATCCACCCCGTCGTGTGTAGTTTCGGATAAGTGCGAACTATAAACCCCATCAATAAAGACAATTTTATAGGTGTCTATATCATGGATAAAATATTTTTTGACATCCTTATATTCAAGTGCATTGTCCTGTTTAGGAAAAATGCTGAAATCTATTTTCTGGAGACTGTTCAACGAAGTATATTTCCAAGCTTCTTCCTTCTTGTTCGGAAACCCCTTTGCTTCAAAATTCTTTATAGCCTCGGTACGCACATCGTGAACAGGGTGTTCTACGTCCACATTGTTCTCAAAGGCCATAAAGGAAGAAATTAATTTATCTTTTAAATCCATTTTTTTAATTTTCAGTTTGCAGAAAAATCACGGGTTACCCCTAAACGGCAGCCTCTTGCTTAATCCAATCGTATCCTTTCTCCTCTAGTTCCAGTGCCAATTCCTTACCGCCAGATTTTACAATTTTACCGTTATGTAGTACGTGAACAAAATCAGGAACTATATAATCTAAAAGTCTTTGATAGTGTGTAATAACAATTACCGCGTTATCCTTGCTCTTTAATTTATTCACCCCGTTCGCTACAATTCGCAAGGCGTCTATGTCCAAACCGGAATCCGTTTCGTCCAAGATGGCCACCTTAGGTTCTAACATTGCCATTTGAAAAATTTCGTTTCTTTTTTTCTCCCCTCCGGAAAAACCTTGGTTTAAAGAACGTGAAAGGAATTTCCTATCTATTTCCAATAATTCGGATTTCTCACGAATTAACTTCAGCATCTGGTTTGCTGGCATATCTTCCAGGCCTCTTGCCTTTCTAGACTCGTTTATGGCCGTCTTCATGAAATTAGTAACAGAAACTCCAGGAATTTCCACAGGATATTGAAACGAAAGAAACACGCCCTTATGTGCTCTTTCTTCCGGAGCAACATCTTCCAAATCCTCACCGTTCAATGAAACAGAACCTTGAGTTACCTCAAATTCTTCTTTCCCGGCGATAACAGAAGCCAAGGTACTTTTACCTGAACCGTTTGGACCCATTATTGCGTGTACTTCACCCGCTTTAACTTCTAGGTTTATTCCTTTTAAAATCTCTTTATCCTCTACTTGAGCATGTAAATCTTTAATCGTCAACATTCGCTACTAGTTTAAATATTTTGGTGCCTTGGGCATTTTATTAAAATCTTCTTTTTGATGCTGTAAGTATACTTTCGCATTTTTCTCCTTCGCTAAAGCTTCAAACGCATCCATACTGGATAGGGTTTGCTCTACATCGAAGTTAAAACTTGGAACTCTCTTGTGTTCCCTATTTTCATATAAGTGATATAAATCTCCAGTCAACAATGTGGGACCATTCTCTGGCATATCCAGAAATAAAACCTGATGCCCTGGTGTATGACCTGGCATGGATTTAATAATAACGCTACTGTCTCCGAATACATCAAAATCTCCATTTAGTTTTTTAACGTTTTTGAGTTCTTTAATGGCCTCATACAGTCCTGCATTCTCGCTATTCCTGATTTCTTCACTTGTAATCATATCATACTCTGAACCTTGAACCAGCCAAGTGGCATTACTAATGGCATTGGCGTGACCACTATGGTCAAAATGGGTGTGGGATAGTCCTAGGTACGTGATATCATCCGGTGTCATACCTATTGTTTTCAATTGATTCACGACCGAATCCTTTCTAGATACGGTAAAAGCACCGCTTGGATCTGTATAGGGTTCTGGCATGGGAACCAACATTTCTGGCAAGCCTGCGTCCCACATTAGATTTCCCTTAGGATGGCTAATAACATAAAATGGATCGGCAAATTCTTTGGTCTGACCTTGGTACGTAGTATCTTGAGAAAATAACTCCAGATTATTGACCATTACGGTTCCACCGCTAAAAGTGTAGAGCTTCAGTTCGGGTTTTACTATTTCAGCTTTCCTTTCTTCCTTTTTTACCTCTTTACATGAAAAAAAAGTAAAAGATATCGCAAGTATAAATAGTGCTTTTTTCATTTTCAAATTAATTACCCTACAGAACCTTCTAAACTGATTTCCAATAATTTTTGTGCTTCTACTGCAAACTCCATGGGAAGTTTGTTCAGCACCTCTTTACTAAATCCGTTCACAATAAGCGCTATAGCTTTTTCAGTATCGATTCCTCTTTGGTTGCAATAGAAAATTTGATCTTCACCAATTTTACTGGTGGTAGCCTCATGCTCTATTTGAGCCGATTTGTTCTTAGCTTCGATATATGGGAAGGTGTGTGCACCACATTCATTACCCATGAGAAGCGAATCGCACTGTGAAAAATTACGGGCGTTTTCTGCCCTAGAACCGATCTGTACCAGACCTCTGTAACTATTCTGTGATTTTCCAGCGGAAATACCTTTTGATATAATGGTGCTTTTTGTGTTCTTTCCTAAGTGGATCATTTTAGTACCCGTATCCGCTTGCTGGTAGTTATTGGTTACCGCTATGGAATAAAACTCGCCCACGGAATTGTTCCCTTTTAAAATACAGGAAGGGTATTTCCATGTTACCGCAGAACCTGTTTCTACCTGTGTCCAAGAAATTTTAGCATTGTTCTCACAGATACCACGCTTGGTAACAAAGTTATACACACCTCCTTTACCTTCGGCATTTCCTGGAAACCAGTTCTGAACGGTAGAATATTTAATCTCAGCATCATCAAGTGCAATAAGTTCTACTACCGCTGCATGCAATTGGTTTTCATCCCGAGATGGTGCCGTACAACCCTCCAAATAACTCACGTAACTACTTTCATCTGCGATGACCAAAGTGCGCTCAAACTGACCAGTACCTCCTTCATTAATTCTAAAATAGGTTGATAATTCCATGGGGCATTTTACACCTTTAGGAATATAACAGAAAGACCCATCGGTGAAAACGGCAGAATTCAAAGCTGCATAAAAATTGTCTCTTTTTGGAACAACGGTCCCCATATATTTTTTAACCAGTTCTGGGTGCTCTTGTATGGCTTCCGAAATAGGCATGAAAATAATACCCTTTTCAGCTAATGTTTTTTGAAATGTAGTTGCTACTGAGACCGAATCTACCACAATGTCTACCGCAACGTTCTGTAACTTCTTTTGCTCATCTACGGAAATTCCTAATTTCTTGTACATGGCCAACAGCTCAGGGTCTACATCGTCCAGAGTTTTATTTGGGTCCGCTTTTTTGGGAGCGGAATAATAGCTTATAGCCTGGAAATCCGGTTTTTCATAACGTACGTTGGCCCACTCGGGTTCTTCCATGCCTTCCCAGATACGGTATGCATCTAGTCGCCATTCTGTCATCCACTCCGGTTCGTTTTTCTTTTTGGATATAGCACGAACAATGTCTTCGCTCAAACCCTTTGGAAAGGTATCTGACTTTAAATCTGTGTAGAAACCATATTCGTATTCTTTGGTTTCCAGTTCTTTCTTTAACTCCTCTTCAGTATATGCCATGTCTTTTCTAATTAAGAAGTTAAAAAGGGAAAGAGTAAAAATTATACCATTCTCTTTTTAACAAACTTGATGTAATTAGCAAGTTGTTTTGAAATATTCAAAACCTCGTTCTTATATTCTTTTAATTCTTCTTTTTCAAAATAATTAATCTCCAACATTACATTGAAAAGACTCCTTACTTCGCCAGCTGAACCTTTAGAAAAATAAAGATATCGTATTAATTCTTTGTCTGTTTCTCTTTCAAATCCTTCCGCTATATTATTCGAAATTGAAATGGTTGCTCGCCTTATTTGGTCAACCATTGCAAAATCGCTTTTTAACGGTTGCTTTTTAAGCAACACATAAACCTTACCTGTAAAAACTATTGCCGCTTGATAAACTTCTAAATCTTCAAACGACTTATACATTCTACCTTTACTATTTTTTAACTCCTTCTCTTTTTAACTTCCCTACAATGAAAAACTCTCTCCACAACCGCAAGTTCGCTGTGCATTGGGGTTGTTAAAAACAAATCCTTTACCGTTTAAACCACCGGAATACTCCAACACCGTTCCTACGAGATATAAAAAGCTCTTTTTATCTACGATGATACGTACATCGTTATCTTCAAAAACCTTATCGGTTTCTGCCATTTTATTATCAAAGTCCAGTTCGTAGGATAATCCACTGCATCCGCCACTTTTTACACCTACGCGAACGTAATCTTTAGTTGCGTCAAAACCTTCTTCTGTCATGAGGTTGATGACCTTCAATTTTGCCGTTTCCGATACTTGAATCATTTCTTAATTGGATTTGGTCTAAATAGTTTACAAATATAAGTCATAAGTAGGTTTTTATTACAAAACCTAACATTATTATAACGTATATCGGGATAGGGTTTTTCTATCCATATCATTTGAAGTGCTATTTCACTTTAATCACTACAAGGTCCGATTTACCCTTTGTTGTCAAGGAAGGAAAGTTTGTGCTTGAAGTTTCACCGACCAATAGTACACTGCTATCTGAGTTTTCCATAATATCAAATCCAAAATCAATATTGTCGCCACCAAAAGATTTTTGCCAGACGAGATTGCCTTCAGCGTCGATTTTTATTATCCAAATATCGTTTTCACCTGCGTTTTCAGTAGTGTCCGCATCGGAACTTTTAGAATTCCCAATTACAAAAAATCCTCCATTTTTACTTGGGGTAACGGCCTGAGCGGCATCAAACTGGGAACCACCAAAAGACTTTTCCCAAATTAAAAGCCCAGCATCATCAACTTTAATAAGCCAAATATCCGATTCCCCTTTGGTTACTGAAATATCCCCATCATTACTAAAAGTATTGCCAACAACAACATATGCGTTATCATCGGTTTTAGCGATATCATAGGCAATTTCTATTCCGGAACCTCCAAAAGAACGTTCCCATAGCATATTCCCTTTATCATCTACCTTTACTAACCAAAAATCATAACTTCCCTGCGTATCGCTAATATCAAAATCATTGCTCTCGGAAAAACCGGCCATTACAAAACCAAGATCTTCAGATTGTACAACACCATGTGCCCTATCATTGTTAGTTCCTCCAAAATAACCCCTCCATTCTACGTCTCCTATTTTGTTAATTCTGGTTCCCCAAAATTCACCCACGCCATGTCTGGTCAATGTCCCTGATTTCTCTGTATTTCCGTCCGCTCTAGCAGAGGTAATATCTAAAAAGCCCGTAAAGAAATAGCCGCCATCGGTAGTCTGTAAAATATCGTAGGAATGATCGTGACCGGAAAAACCAAAACTCTTCTCCCATTCGATAGTCCCCGAAGCATCTAAATTTAATACCCAATTATCGTGAAATCCATTATTAACAGAACCGTCTCCATCATCGCTCATAGCATAACCCGTTAGGGCATAACCACCATCTAGCGTCTGTACCAAACTTTCCCCCCGGTCATCCTTGCTACCCCCATAGGTCTTGTTCCATTGTAAATTGCCGTCTGCATCCAGTTTTAAAAGCCAATAATCGTTAACGTTCAATGATTTATTTTGAATATCTCCGTCAGTACTATTGGTATAACCTAGAATTGCATACCCACCGTCTGCTGTTTCTATTACAGCCTGCGCTGTTTCTTCACCTGTTCCTCCAAAACTTTTTATCCACTCCAATTCTCCTAAGAACTGGTTAGCCGGCAGATCAAAATCCATATTTGCCTCTTCTCTTGAGCAAGAAAATACGGCAAACACCATAAAAACAAGGAGAAGTTTTTTCATGGTCTTAGTTGGATTTTTTAATTATGAAGAAACCGCCATTAATATCACTTACCAATATTTTTCCACTTTCAAAGTAGGGATACACACTCCAAACCCCGTCAAATTGGGTATTGTCGTCACTAGGATAAGTGTCAAAAAAACCTATTTCAGAAATATTCTTCCCTTCAATCTGTGAAATATCCAAAACCCGGACTCCGGCGGTATAATTTGCAAGGAAAAACTCATTCCCTAAAACATACCCGTTATGGTCAATAGCGCTTGTAGGCCCAAGGTAGGTATCGTGTAACACGGGATTATCCAAATCGATCATATCAAAAACAAGCGTTCTAGATCTAAAGCCAGAATTCACCTCATCCAGCTCGTCGCCTAGGATAAAATAGCGCTGATCCTCCGTAAACCATCCCTGATGGGTATACCCAATATTGGGATAAGGTAAGGTAGCAAGTTCCATAGGATCATCTTTATTTGATACATCTACCACCACCACTTGATCTTCATTAGCTCCCACAAAAATTTCGGCACCAGCATAGTCCGCATCCGGTCCCGTATAAGTGACCACCTGTGCATCATGGGTATAACCGTTCTCGCCCCATCCACCTGCAGCAAGAGGAACCTTAGGGTTTTGCAAATCTAAGAAGTGAACACCGCCATTAAAAACATCATTGCGATCCGTACCAACAGGGTAAGCAAAACCGCTGTCTTCATTAATTACGATATTATGGGCATTACCAATAGCGGTATATCTACCATCCTCCGAAAAAGTCTGCGGAGCATTTGCTACATTTCTTAACCTTGTTAAATCAAAAACCTGAACCCCATGATTATTTGCCTCTGCCACGATGTAAGCATGGTCTTGATAAACTTTGATGTCTCTCCAAGAACTTGAAGAGGTGGCTGTAGGCAACTTTCCTAAATAAACCAAGTTTTCCGAATCAGAGACATCTATGAAAGCTGTGCCATTATCCAATCCCATAAGTGCGTATTCCTTACCGGTGGTAGTATCCGTCCACCCCCAAATATCATTGCCGGATTGCGCTTGAAAGGTACGTATCGATATTCTTCCCACTAGATCATATCCGCTACAAGGAAAATCACCGGCCATACCATTTTCGCACGGCATTGCGTTCATAGTTACTTCCGGAATCTCAGGATTCTCGATTACTTCAAGATCATCAAGCACTTCATTTACGGAACAAGAAGAAATAACCAATAGCAAAGAAAAAAGTCGTAATAGTTTCATGTGACTCATCATATCAATAATTGTACCCTTACGTAAAGATACGAGATAAAATCTCTTCTAATTCATCACGAAAATTATGAAAACCCTTTTATAATGCAGGGTTAAAGTATCACCAGAACTAAAATATCTCTAACACATGCTCTTAGAGTTCAAGTTATTTAGATTATCTTAATGCCCCTAAACGAACAACTTTAATTTAATTCTTCTATGTCTAACAAAAATTTCATTTTAAAAAATACCTCCAGAAGGTCCTTTGTAAAGAAAACTACCGCTGCCGCCGCAGGTTTTATGATTGTACCAAGACATGTACTAGGCGGACAAGGGTATGTTGCCCCAAGTGATATGTTGAACATTGCCGGTATTGGCGCCGGAGGAAAGGGCCACAGTGATATTGCTTCCTTCGCAGAAAGTCCTAATGTAAATATTGTGGCGTTATGTGATGTAGATGATAGACAAGCGGTAAAATCACGGGAAGCATTTCCAAAAGCCAGTTACTACAATGATTTTAGGAAAATGTTGGACAAGGAGAGAGACAATATCGATGCCGTCTCGGTTTCTACTCCGGATCACAATCACGCAGTTGCAGCGTATAAAGCCATGCAAATGGGCAAACACGTTTACGTGCAAAAGCCATTGACCCATGATATTTGGGAGGCTAGAATGTTGACCGAAGCAGCTAAAGAATTTAAGGTAGTTACGCAAATGGGTAACCAAGGAGGTTCTGGTGATGGCGTAAGAAAAATGAAAGAAATTTATGATACCGGAATTATTGGGGATGTACATACGGTAAAATGCTGGACCAATAGAGCTATTTGGCCACAAGCCCTGCAAACTCCTGTAAAAAAAGATAAAATACCAAAAGGCCTCAATTGGGATCTTTGGTTGGGTACTGCTGAAATGCGCGATTATAATAATGCGTATCTCCCTTTTGATTGGAGAGGATGGTCAGATTTTGGAACAGGTGCCCTCGGGGATATGGCCTGTCATATTATGGATCCCGTTTATAGAATACTCCCAATTTTATATCCAAACGCTGTTGAGTGTAGCGTCTCTGATTCTTTTAGCGGTAATTTTCAATATAAGGATTATCCGAAAAGCTTTCCGAACTCCAGCAAAATACACCTAAGCTATCCCAGAACGGATGGGAAGGGCACTATAAAAGTATCTTGGATGGACGGTGGACTTTTACCTGAAAGACCAGAGGAATTAGGAGATGACGAAGCTTTGGGCAACTGGGATGGCGGTGTGCTATTCATTGGAGATAAAGGAAAACTAATGGCGGACTGTTACGGAGCCAATCCAAGGTTGTTACCTTTATCACTTAATGAACAGTTCGAGGTAGAGGAAACGATAGCCCGTGTTCCAGAGGGACACTATTTACAATGGGTAAATGCTTGTATGGCCGGTTATGGCAATGCTGAAACAAGTTCTTCTTTTGATTATGCAGGACCGTTTACAGAAAGTATCCTAATTGGAAACTTGGCCCTTAAATCCTATTTTGAGGTAGATCCCGCAGCAGAAAACAAAAGTTTCTGGGGAGGCGGTAAACAGTACTACGGAAGAAAACGTTTACGGTGGGATGCCGAAAACATGAAAGTAACTAATTTTGAACCTGCCAATAAATTCGTAAAACGAAATTATAGGAATGGTTATACATTAGGATAAGGATATCCCCTATTTCATTTAAAAAAACTGAAGCTTTGGGCTTCAGTTTTTTAATACTTTGAATTTAGGTTTAGTGCTTATTTTTGCAATATGATAGAAGATAAGAATAGGGAAAAAACATCACTGGAAAAATTAGGGGAATTTGGTTTGATAGCACATCTTACAAAAGACTATCCTGTTCATCATAAATCCACAATAAAGGCTATTGGAGATGATGCGGCCGTATTGGATTTCAATTCAAAAAAGACCGTTGTCTCAACAGATCTATTAATAGAGGGCATTCATTTTGACCTCAGCTACATGCCTTTGAAGCATTTGGGCTACAAGGCCGTCATGGTCAACCTGTCGGACATTTATGCCATGAATGCCATCGCCACACAAATAACGGTTTCCCTTGCGGTTTCTAATCGGTTTCCTTTAGAGGCGTTGGAAGAACTTTATGCAGGAATACGCCTGGCATGCAAAACCTATGGTGTTGATTTAATAGGTGGCGATACCACATCTTCCAAAACAGGAATGCTACTTAGTGTTACCGCAATCGGTGAAGCAGAAGAGAAGGACATTACGTACCGTTCGGGAGCCAAAGCAAACGACTTACTGGTAGTAACCGGTGATTTAGGCGGTGCTTATATGGGTCTTCAGGTTTTAGAGCGGGAGAAAGAGGTATTCAAAGTAAATCCCAACAGTCAGCCAGATTTAGACCCTTATTCCTATATCATAGAACGCCAATTAAAACCAGAGGCACGCAAGGATATGGTAACGCTACTTCAAAAATTAGATGTGCTTCCTACTTCCATGATTGATATCAGCGATGGTCTTTCTTCGGAGATTTTACATCTCTGTAAGAACAGTACGGTTGGTTGTAATCTATATGAAGATAAAATTCCCTTGGACCCAACGGTAATATCCAGCTGTGAAGAGTTTCATATGGACAGTACCATGGTAGCCTTAAGTGGAGGTGAAGATTATGAACTCTTATTTACCATTGACCAATCCGACTTTGACAAAATAAAAGGAAATCCGAACTTAACGGTAATCGGTCATATGACCAACGCTGATCAAGGTGCTCATTTAATTACGAGGGCGGAAACTAAAATTCCGTTGACGGCACAAGGATGGAATTCGTTCAATAATTCTTAAAAGTAAATAATCCCAAGATGTGCCTACGAGACATTGGATGGAACGCCAACATCTGTTTCCACCTAAGCGTCGAAGCATTATAAATCACGATTATCAAATAAAAATCCTGGAAAAAAGAGCGATCTTTACTTACCGTTGTGGGGCGTACGACAGTTAAGATAAAAGGTGCTTACTTTGTTTCCAGGAATAGTTAGTAAATTCCATAACCAGCCACGGGAGTGGAATTTATAGCATTAAAAAACAAAACGATTACGCTACTTGCTGTGCGTTATGTCTTCTTTGATAGATATGTTCTAAAGTTCTGTTGATATCCTGAAGTTCAGGGGTAAGAATAGATAGGTTACCACTAACATCGGTGGTAACTTGCTTACTGCAATGAATGCATTTGTATTCTTTAATATGGGAAGTAACTTTCTTAGAAACTGAGTAGTGGTGGCCAAAAATATTGCAGAATATTTTTTTCATGTTGTAGGGTTTTTTTAGGTGCATAGGTACGATTTGGGGAATCGATAAATGCTAAGGTTTTCTATTGCTGTTTTTGATGATTCTAATTTAAAGAACAATCGGGTTCTTAATTACTTTTCTAAAGTATATCTTTTTAATCATCTGAACTATAATTTGTTGTGATGTAGACAATTCTTGTGGTTAACCTTTAAAAAACAGAGGTAAGCCATTTTTAAAAATCGCATTTCTTATTTTTCATTTATCTTTCCGCTTATTTGTTTAACATGACCAACACCAAAGAAACCCTAGTCACAGCTTTCGCCTTATTCTCCCTTTTTTTTGGAGCGGGTAACCTCCTACTACCTCCGCTTTTGGGTTATAATGCAGGAGAAGACTGGATGTGGGTAACCTTTGGTTTTATGATAACGGCAGTGGTTATTCCTATTCTTGGAATTTTGGCACACGCCAGACTGCAAGGCACGATGTACGACTTTGGAAAAAAAGTGTCTCCTACATTCAGTACGATTTATTGCATTATCGTTTATCTTATTTCTATTACTATACCTTCTCCAAGAACGGCGTCTGCAACACATGAAATGGCCATACATCCTGTGTTTGGTACGAGTCCGTTATTGACCAGCAGCATTTATTTTGCTCTGGTTCTGGTATTTGTTCTGAACCGTTCTAAAATATTGAATTTCATCGGTAAGTTCTTAACACCTCTTATTGTTATTATGCTTTTCGGCGTAATAGGAATCGGCTTGTTCACTTCTGATGGACTAATGAACGTATCTTCTTTTGATGCTCCCGTGGTCAGCGGAATTCTAGAAGGTTATCAAACTTTTGATGCCATCGGTGCCGTAGTCGTTGGAGCTGTAGTTATTATATCATTGAATCTAAAGGGACTAACTTCCTTTGAGGCAAAAAAGGAAATGATACGTAAATCTGGTTTTATTGCCGGTTTGGGGTTGCTTCTAATATATGCAGGTTTAATTTCTGTAGGTTCTTTTTTTGGTTCTGATATTCAAATTGATAATGCCCTAAGCAACGATATGCAACGGGCCAATCTCCTTCGTGGAATTAGCATTGCCTCGTTAGGAGCTTTTGGAAACAAGGTCTTGAGTATGCTAATTGCACTCGCTTGTTTTACTACTGCTGTTGGCATCGTTACAGGTACTGCGGACTATTTTAAGGGACTCTTCAAGGGGTCACAAAAGGCCTATATTATCACGGGAATAGTGGCTTGTTGTATCGGGGTGTTGATAGGTCAGTTAAATTTTCACGCTATCGTTGTCATTGCCATTCCCGCTTTAATGTTCATCTATCCTATTACCATCGTACTGATACTACTGAATGTTCTGCCCGAGAAATTAGCATCTGCCAAAGTATTCAAAGCGGTAGTGATTACGACTATGATTTTTAGCATTCCAGATTTCTTAGCCACGATTGGCCTGGCAGAAGCAGTTTCAAACCTCCAAGACTATATTCCCTTGAGCACCTTTAGCCTAGGGTGGGTATTACCCGCTGTAACAGTTTTTATTATAATGAATTTGATGAGTAATACCAAAAGGACTATATAATCCACTACTCCTTCTTATAGACCACTTCTCCATTAAAAATGGTCATCACTACTTCGGTATTCAAAAACTTATCCTCAGCAACGGTCATAAGATCTTGGTTATAAATAGTAAAATCTGCCAACTTGCCCGCCGTAATCGACCCTTTAATATCCTCCTCAAAAGCACCATATGCAGCGTCCAAGGTATACGACCGCAAAGCCTGGGCTCTTGTCATTTTTTGTTCAGGTTCATAACCTCCTTCGGGTGTGCCTTTTAAAGTTTTACGACTAACGCTGGCGTACAGACTGGCTATAGGATTTAAAGGTTCTACGGGGACATCCGTTCCGTTAACAATAGGAATGCCACTTTGCAGTAAAGTTTGCCACATATAGGCACCTTCCTTAATGCGTTTTTCTCCAAGGCGGTCTATGGCCCAAGGTCTATCGGACGACATATGTACGGCTTGCATCGCGGGAATTACCTGTAATTCTGCAAAACGTGGTATATCATCCGGATGCAAGTGTTGGGCATGTTCAATACGGAATCTATGATCTTTAGTTGTATCGGGTAATTCGGTAAAAGCCGCTTCATATCGATCCAGTATTTCTCTATTGGCCCTATCGCCAATAGCGTGGGCGCAAACCTGAAAGCCATTTCGAAGTCCGTTCAAAGCGGTTTCCTTTACAAATTCCATAGGAAGTGTTTCGTGTCCAAAATGGCCCGGTCTGTCCGTATAAGGTTCTAACAACCATGCCCCACGGGAACCCAATGCACCGTCACAGTTTAGTTTTACGGAACGTATGGTAACCAAATGTTCCGGATCTATCATGGGTCCTTTTTCATACCATTCTCCTAACAATTCTTTATCCCAACCTGTAAGCATGGCATAGATTCTTAGTTTCATTTTATCCTCGGCCTTCATTTGCTCATACAAAGCAATGGTCTCTTTCCCTATTCCCGCATCGTGGAAACCAGTAATTCCATTTCTTTGACAAGCGGCCACGGCCAATTCAAAAGCTTTTTTATCCTTTTCCGCTGTGGTTTCCGGGATATGTTCTGTAATAATCGTCATGGCCCTTTCGTTAAAAATCCCCGTAGGTCTTCCTAACTCATCACGCATTACCTCTCCACCTTCAACTTTAAACTTATCTATACCTTCTTTCGATAGTACTTGTAACCCTGCTATTTCCATGGCTTTTGCATTTGCAAAGCTGGCATGCCCACTAGCGTGTTTAAGATATACCGGGTTGTCTGGAGATACGGCACTGAGTAAATCATGCGTTTGAAATCCGTTAACGGTTACTTCGGGCATATTATCCCATTTACTTTGATGCCAACCCCTACCTATAATCCATTCTCCTGGAGCGGCCGTCTTCACCTTTTCGGCTACGGCATCTACTATCTCCTGATAGCTTTTCGTGTGCATCAAATCAAGATTTAGCTCATTGTAACCTAGCCCCATAAAATGTCCATGTCCTTCAATTAGTCCGGGCGTCATAGTTTTGCCCTTTAAATCTATAAGTTGCGTTTTTTCATCTTTATAGACCTCAGCTTCATCAAGTGTCCCCGCAAATAAAATTTTATCTCCTTTAGTTGCAACTGCTTCAACCTGCGTTTGGGTCGTGTCCACAGTATAGATAGGTCCACCATAAATGAGTAAGGTAGCCGTTTCGCTTTTTGGGCCGTTACAGGCCAATAGTATTAAAAGAAAAAGACTAATTAGAGTTACATTTTGAATTCGCATCGGGTATGGTTTTTTAAAAGCTTGAATTTACGATATAAAACAACTAGTAGAAATACCATTTATAAGAAGTTCAAGTTAATTCCATTATTCTTATGCTGTGAATAAATTGGAATCCATTGATCTTTAGTGCAGATTTTGTATTAAATTAAGTTCCAATCATTGATTATTATGCTGCTTGTCTTTGGTCTTTCAAATACTTTAAAGGTATTTGATTATCGACTCCTGGGTGTCTTATGTGCTTGTTATAGTAATGACAGTATCGTTTGCTCTGTTCATATAGATATCTTCTTGAATCTGGTTGGCTCAGGTATATGCTTGCTTATTTACCCTTCTCCACCGTCTTTCTATAAATACATTATTGATAGTCCTTGCTTTACCATCCATACTTAATTTTATGTTGTTCGACAGAACTAAATGTGTAAATACCTCAGAAGTGAATTGGCTCCCCTGAACGGTATTGATAATCTCCGGCTTACCATGTACCTCAATAGCTTCTTCCAAGGTCTCTTTGCATCACTAAGCGTCCATAGTGTATAATACCTACCAGTTTATTGCAAATCGATTATGGCCACTAGATACATGAACCCTTTGCGCATCGGAATGTCGGTCGCCCATATTTGATTCGGTCTTTCTTTTTTTAGGTTGCCAAGAAGATAAGAATGTACTTTATGTTCCTTATTAAGCTTAGAAGTGTGCCTACCCGTTATGATGGCCTTTAAGCCTATACACGATAACACAACCTTTCTATACGCTTATGGTACTCTTTATGGTCCTTGTACATAGTAAGCCATTTGTGCATCCGTTTGCCACCTTTGAAAAAGTGGTGTGCGTGATGCCCATCCAAAAGACGCATCAACTTCAAGTAGAGTTCGCTTTCTCCTTTAGGATTATAATAAAACCCTGAAAGATATAATTATTAAAGGTTTGACTGCATTTCGATACTTAGGTCGTAATGATCCATGCTTATCATTTTTCTCCTTTCTTTGATCGGTCTTAGCGCAAGGCGTTCTTTAAAAATCGAGCACTACATTTTGCTTGCCTATAACTTTTAACAATCGATCTTCCTTTTCCTCTGCCTCGCTCCTTGGGGATTTGTCTACTTTGGCGAATACCGACTCGGCCTGCGTCAAGAACTCCCGTTTCCATAGGTTTACCTGTTGAGGCGATATCTCGAACCTTTGTGCAAGTTCCTTTGCCGTGTAACGCTCTTTAAGCGCTTCTAAAACTACCTTTTTCTTGCATTTTGAAGGGAATTTAAGTTTCTTTTAGTGAACTTAATTCACTGTCCCGTTTTGGGGGTATATTCAAATATGAATTCCAAACGTTCTTCCGCTGTCAGAAAAAAATATTGAATCACAATGAAATGTTCTATTTACTCGTTAACTATACTATCTGGGAATATTATACTCTGGTTGTAGCCTTACCCGTTTTAGGACATCGCTAAATTCATAAAAATATCTTTATCGTTGACCGTTTCGGGGAAGAATTCTTCCCCGAAACGGTCTTTATACTCTCTCGGTGGCATATCTCCCAATGATGAATGTGGGTGCTGCGTATTGTAATCCTTTTTCCATTTATCGGTCAATGTCCTGATCTGGTGCAGGTCGTTGAACCAGTAGGCATCAAGTACGTCCTCACTGTAAAACCTGTTGAGCCTTTCCATGTAACCGTTCTGCATCGGCCTGCCCGGTTGTACGAACCTTAGTTCCACTCTTTTTCCCTTGCACCATGCCGCCAAGGTCTTCGAGATGAACTCGGGACCGTTGTCACAGCGTATCGTCTTTGGAAGCCCTACTTCCTCTTCCAGATACTCCAAGGTCTCCACGACCTTTCTTGCCGGATAGTTCAGACCTATATCCATGGCCAGTGCCTCACGGTTATAATCGTCCATGACGTTGAACACCCTTACTTTCCTTCCATCGGAGAGAACGTCCGACATGAAGTCCATACTCCATACCTCGTTGAGCGCCGTAGGGGCCTCCAATGGGTTCTTTACCCTTGCGGGCAGTCTTTTCTTATGCTTTCTGCGCAGCTTCAGGTTCGTCTTCCTGTAAACCCGAAGTACACGTTTCCTGTTCCATTTATGGCCTTCGCGACGAAGCCGTTTATAGTACACCTCGAAACCCCTTGTCGGCAGTTCTTCCGCCAACCTCGATAGCGCCTCGACAACTTCCGTATCGTCCTTTTTGGTATGGTAGTACCACATCGAACGGGCAAGCCCGATCACTTGGCAGGAACGCGATACACGGACCGAATAGGCATCCTGAAGGTACTTGGCACGGTGCTTCTTGTCGGAAGGCCCTAGAACTTTTTTGACAGTACGTCCTTGAGCATGCGCACGTCCAGGCTTACGTCGGCGTACATCTGTTTGAGCTTGCGGTTCTCCTCCTCGAGCTCTTTGAGACGTTTCATGTGCGTGACCTCCATTCCGCCATATTTCTTGCGCCAATAATAAAAGGTGCTCTTGTCGATGCCCAGTTCGCGGGATACATCCCCGACACTACGGTCCTGTTCGTTCTCTTTCAAGGCCTTGATGATCTGGCTCTCGGTAAACTTGCTTTTTTTCATGTGACAGTTAAAATTTAAAGTTAGAAAATTCTAATTTTAAGCTGTCCTATTTTTAGGGAAGGCTACATTTTTAGGGAAGGCTACAATACTTATGACTAAATAAATATGAGTTTGAGCAAAATTTCAAACTTTGTTGGTATTAAACAAAATGAAAATTTAGAAAAACATATAATTGTTAATATCAAATTTTCAATGGAACCTTACACCCTTCTGCCTTTTTACCACTTTTATGTCTCGGCAAGGAGACCCATGTTCACCTCCCATCGTCTGAGGGGAGGTGTTTTTACCATTTTCTAAATCAAGGAACAAACTAAATTTATCAACAATTGTATCCAAGTAAGAGTTCCCCGCAACATTAGGGCTAGTGGGCCTGCATCAACCCCTCAATCTCCTCCACTTCAATGGGAATGGTAGCCATAAGGTTAATGGGTTCTCCTTTTTCTTGGATAACCACATCATCTTCCAAACGAACCCCCATCTTTTCTGCCGGAATATAAATTCCAGGCTCTACCGTAAAGACCATATTCGCCTCCATTGGCGTTTTTAACTCGCCATAATCATGGGTGTTTAAACCAATATGATGACTGGTTCCATGCATAAAGTATTTTTTATAGGCAGGCCAATTGGGGTCTTCATTTTGAACATCTGCCTTATCCAACAAACCTAAACCAAGTAATTCCGAAGTCATTAGTTTTCCGCATTCTTTGTGGTATTCTGCCCAAATGGTTCCTGGTATCAGCATTTTAGTCGCCTCGTTCTTTACGCGGAGTACCGCGTTATATACTTCTTTCTGACGTTTGGTGAATTTGCCGTTTACCGGAATGGTACGTGTCAGGTCACTTGAGTAATTGGCATATTCTGCAGCTACATCCATAAGAATAAGGTCTCCAGATTGGCATTGCTGATTGTTCTCCAAATAATGTAACACGTTAGCATTGTTCCCCGAGGCAATAATAGGTGAATAGGCAAATCCCTTGGAGCGGTTTCGGATAAATTCGTGCAACAGTTCCGCCTCGATTTCATATTCCCAAACGCCTGGCCTTACAAATCCCAGCAATCTACGGAAACCTTTTTCCGTAATGGAACAGGCCGTTAACATCATAGCAATTTCCTCCGGCTCTTTTACCCCTCTGATTTTTTGCAAAATGGGATTACTTTTCGCGACGGTATGTGCTGGGAATTTCTTTTTACAGTCCATAATAAACCGGTCTTCCCTGGTCTGTGTTTCCACCGCCTGGCGGTAATGCTCATTGGTGTTAAAATAAATGGTTTCTGCCTCCGTCATCAAATCAAAAAACACCTTATCAAAATCAGATAGCCAATAAATCGTTTCAATGCCAGATACTTCAGTCGCTTGTTCCTTAGTAAGTTTTGCGCCTTCCCAAATGGCAATGTGCGCGTTTGTTTCTCGAACAAAGAGTATTTCCCGGTGTTTTTTATCCATGGCATCCGGGAACAGTAGCAGAATCGTTTCTTCTTGGTCCGCTCCACTTAGATAAAAAATATCACGATGTTGCTCAAAAGGCATGGTGCTGTCCGCACTGATGGGATAGATATCGTTAGAATTAAAAACGGCTATGCTTTTTGGACGCATTTGTGCCGTGAACTTCTTCCGGTTCTTTATAAAAAGTGAATTAGGGATTTGCTCGTATTTCATGAATATTCAGTTTGATGCTAAATTTAAGAATTAAGTACTGCTTTATCATTTTAGGCGGCAAGAAATAATGGATTCACGATAAAATTGAAGTCGTCACTTCTACCGATTTGCCTATCTTAGTATCCTGACATTCACAAGAACTTTTCAATCTTAAAAAAAGTACACATTTATGAAACGAACGGCACTCCTCATCCTGTGCGCATGTATTCTTAGCGCCTGTGGCGAAACAAAAAAAGAAGAAACGCAAGCGGAACTTTTTGCTCGTATAGATACTGAAATAAAACAGAATGCAAAAGTGTACAGTACGCTAAAGGAAGCTACAGAAACCATTGGTCATAGACTTACGGGTTCCGAAAACGGGGCTAAAGCCGAAGAATACACCTTTAATAAATTCAAGGAGTATGGTTTTGACGATGTAGCATACCAAACCTTTGAAGTGGAGGCTTGGGCAAGGGAATCCGTGACTTTGGAAATAGACGGAGCGCCTGTTAAAGTGGTCACCTTAGGACACTCTCCCATTAAAGCGGAGGTTACTGCCCAGATTGTAGATATGGGCAACGGACTGGAGGCCGATTATTTAGCGGACCCCGAAGCGGTAAAAGGAAAAATATCCTTGATATATATTAATATTTTAGAAGGAAGCCCCGAGGGGTTAACCAACCTGCACCGTAGCGAAAAAACGTCTTTAGCTATGAAATATGGGGCAAGAGGTGTTATCATTATCAATCAAGTGCCCAATGGAGTGCTATTAACGGGAACGGCTTCCGTTACGGGAGCACTTATCCCCATTCCTGCGGTATGCATTGGCATGGAAGATGGTATGGCCTTAAAAGAAAAGTTGAAGGATAAAAGTATATCGGCGCATATTCAAATGACCAATAAAAGTGATATTATAAAAGCTAGGAACGTAGTAGCAACTTTAAAGGGTAGTGAAATACCTGAAGAAGAAATTGTCATCGGCGGGCATTTGGATTCTTGGGATTTGGCAACGGGAGCCATAGACAACGGTATCGGTGCTTTTGCCGTTCTGGATATTGCCAGGGCATTTAAGGCGAATAATCTGAACCCTAAAAGAACGGTAAAATTCATTATGTTCATGGGAGAAGAACAAGGTTTGTTAGGGTCTACCTATCTCGTGGAAGAAGCAATTAAGAATAATACCATTGAGCAGATAAAATATATGATGAACCTGGATATGTCCGGAAATCCCATTGGCATGAATGCCGGGGGTAAACTAGAGGATGAAGCATTTTTTAAAGACTTGGGTGCCGCCATACAGCAACAGGATACCATTTATCAGAATACCTTTTCCAATCGTTCCGGATTGCACAGCGATCATCAGCCATTTATGTTAGAAGGTGTTCCTATCCTATCGGTTCATAGTAACCTAGACCGTTCCATCTATGGTTGCTACCATTCCGATTGTGACGACTTTAATCTAGTTAATGAAACCCATGTAACCAACACCTCACGCTTTGGAACCATGATGTTGTACGCACTTGCTGATGCGCCCAAACTTCCTGCGACTAAAATGGATAGCGAGACAACCAAGCAGTTCATGATAGACAATAACTTGAAGGAAAAACTAATGATCGGCGGTGATTGGAAATGGGAAGAGTAAACCCTTAACAAAATAAATAATATGAAAAAGCAGCTATTTTTTCTCTGTTTTTTGATTTTAACCCTTGGCTGTTCCCAAGAGCAGGTTCCTCAACCGACTTCCGATGACTATTTTAAAATAATTCGTCCAGAGTTCAACGGAGAACTGGCTTATGAAACCACTGCTTTTGTAGAACAATACTGGCGGGTGGCGGGCAATACCGGTTTTAATAAAAGTGTATATTGGATTGCAGAACATTTAGAAAAATCAGGATATGTTCTAGAAAATAAAGCAACGGATACGGAACGTCTCACCTACAGAATAGAAAAGCGTGCCATGGCAAACCCTACTTGGGAACCGGTTTCGGCATCGCTCCATATTGAAGGGGAAAAGGATCCCTTACTCCTTTCCTCCACCAATAGAAATATGACCTATCTCAATTCTGCTTCTACTCCAAAAGAGGGGGTTACTGCTGAAATAGTGAATTTAGACACCGATACTAAGAGCAGCATCAAAGGGAAAATTGTCTATACCGAGTCTCGCGCAGGTCAATTTTATGAAAAGATGGTTGCCGAAGGCGCATTGGAATAGTAACCTATAATAACCCATCCTATCTACATCCAGAAAAAAACACGACCTCTATTCAGTTTAGGAGTCTGCCAAACCAAAAGAAAACAAAACTTTGGGGCATTGCTTTGTCCCATAAGGCCAACCAAAGATTAAAAACGAAATTAGAAAAAGGAAGCACTAGGGCTAAAGTGGTCATACAAACCAAAATCTATCCCTCTGAAGAATTGACCGTAGTAGCTAACATCAAAGGCAAAACCCAACCCGATGAACGCCTGGTTTTTAGCGCACACATTCAGGAACCGGGCGCCAACGATAATGCTACCGGTGTTGGGGTACAGTTAGAAATGGCCACCTTGGCGGCAAAACTGTTTCAAGAGAAAAAAATAGACCTTGGTCGCACCATGACCTTCTTATGGGGAGATGAAATTATTTCTACCCGACGATATATCCTAGAGGATAAAAAAAGAGCTACGGGTATCAAATGGGGTATAAGTCTGGATATGGTAGGAGAAAACACGGCTCTAACGGGAGGTTCGTTCTTAATTGAAAAAATGCCCGACCCAAGTGCTATTTGGACTAGGGGTAATGACAAACATTCAGAATGGGGCGGCGAGGTTTTATCCTTAGCTGAAATGAAACCACATTACCTTAACGATTTTATTATCGATAATTTTAAAAAACAAGGGACATATTCAAATTGGGAAGTAAATACCAATCCTTTTGAAGGCGGTAGTGACCATACACCATTTCTTGATGCTGATATTCCCGGACTATTACTTTGGCATTTTACGGATCAATTTTATCACACGGATAATGATCGTTTGGACAAGGTTTCCAAAGCGACACTTAAAAATGTTGGAACAGCCGCACTAGCAAGCGCTCTTACCTTATTGAGTGCAGATAAATCCACAGCACTAGCCGTTCTAAAGAATATAGAAATAGCCGCAACAAACAGGCTAGCCATAGAATTTGAACTGAGCAAGGCAGCAATGGCCAAAAATTCAAATTTTAAAGAACAAATAAAAATACTGAGTGCTTGGGAAGATTGGTATCATAAAACTATGGAAACGGTAAGGGATTTGCATACTGGTTCCGATGAAATCCTAAATACTGCTATTGAAGCGGCGCAGCAAAATTTAAAGTCTTTGGTTCAAAAACAAAAGGGAAAATTAAGGCAATAAAAAAGGGACCCTTTAGAGTCCCTTGGTTTTAAGTTGGTTAATTTACTTTATTGAGGCCGCCTAAGAGTTTAATAACCCTAAGCTTGCCTCGAAATTCTATATTCATTTCGTAAGAATGTGCAATGGGCCTGCCAAGAGATGGCTTACTTAGACATTGCGCCCTTGATCACCCCGATCATGGCCATAATGACACCACCACCAACGCCCCCGCCGGCTACACTTCCAAGGATACCGGAAATATCCATGCCGCCGTCCGTTCCTAGACCCAGCATACCCAGTAAATAGCCTCCTAATCCGCCTCCAAGAATACCCGAAATACTATTTCCTAAGGTACCTAGATTAAGTTTTGGCAATAATTTCCCTGCAACGTTTCCTCCGACCGCGCCAGAGATTAATTGAATGATCAACGGTAAATACTCTTCCATTTTATGTTACTTATTGGTTATATATCAATAAATTAACAATATTTTTTGATATTAAACAATTTATTATGGTTCTAATTAAGAAATTTGTAATGCTTAAAGAATATTTTCTTACAAATTATTTTTTTGGGGTGGCTGAAACTTATTACTAACTTCCCTGATGGAATCTGTAATAAACCAGAATGAAATATTTAACCCTTTTAGTAGTATTAAATGTCGCCCTTAGTACAGCGCAAATTACACCGACCGCTAAGGAAATTAATCTTGGGGCCTTTGCTTATAAAGCGAAATTAGCAGAACAATCATTGGTCAAGAATATCCCTCTAAAAAACATTGGTCCCTCAGTGATGAGCGGCCGTGTCGTGGATATTGCTGTAAATCCCGAAAACACCATAGAATTCTATGTGGGTTATGCCTCTGGAGGTCTTTGGCATACAAATAATAATGGAACTACCTTTACCCCTCTTCTTGATGAGACGGACACCCAAAATGTAGGTGCCGTGGCTGTTCATTGGCCAAGCGGAACCATCTACCTGGGAACGGGAGAAAATAATTCCTCTAGATCTTCCTATGCCGGCATTGGTATCTTAAAATCCGAGGACAGTGGAAAAACTTGGAAAAATATAGGTTTAGCGGACTCCCATCATATTGGCAGGATAATTATTAACCCTAATAATCCCAACGAAGTTGTAGTCGGTGTAACCGGTCATCTCTACTCTGCGAATCAAGAAAGAGGCATTTTTAAAACCGTGGATGGCGGAAAAACTTGGAAAAAAACACTTTATATCAATGATAAAACTGGAATCATAGACGTAGCCTTTGCCCCTGAAAATTTCAATATTCAATATGCCGCAGCTTGGGAAAAGGATAGGAAAGCATGGAACTTTGACGGTAATGGCCCTAATTCCGGAATTTACAAGAGTATGGATGCCGGAGCTACGTGGATAAAAGTCTCTAATGCAGACAGTGGTTTCCCTACGGGAAATGGAGTTGGTAGAATAGGATTGGCCGTTTTTGATGAAAACACGGTATTTGCAGTACACGATAATCAGTTCAGGAGACCCAAGGAAAAAGGAAAAGAAAAGAAATCATCAGGGTTGGTCAAGGATGATTTTAAAACAATGACTTCCGAGGCGTTTTTGAACCTATCGGACAAAAAACTGAATACATTTCTTAAAACCAATAATTTTCAAGAAAAATACCGAGCGGACAATATTAAACAAATGGTTCGCAGCGGAGCCGTGAAGCCTGTTGATTTGGCCAAATATTTAGAAAATGCCAATTCTTTGTTGTTTGACACCCCCGTTATAGGCGCCGAGGTCTACAAAAGCAATAATGGTGGCAAGACATGGTCCAAACAAAACGAAAATTACATCGATGACCTCTTCTACAGTTATGGATATTACTTTGCTCAAATAGCAATAGACCCCAATAACGCTGATAAAATTTATCTGGCCGGCGTCCCGATAATAAAATCCGAAGACGGTGGCAAAACATACGCTTCCATAAACGGGGATAATGTCCATGCGGATCATCATGCAATTTGGGTGAATGCAAAAAGACCGGGCCACATAATCAATGGAAACGATGGTGGTGTTAATATCAGTTATGATGATGGTCAGAACTGGATAAAGAACAACGCACCTACTGTAGGTCAGTTTTATGCCATAAATGTTGATAATGAGGAACCCTACAATGTCTACGGAGGACTCCAAGACAACGGCGTTTGGAAAGGCCCGCATAACGCAGAGGAAAACAGTGCTTGGCACCAAAATGGTCAATACGCTTGGGAATCCATCTTAGGCGGGGATGGTATGCAGGTACAAATAGATAGTAGGAACTCGGATATTGTTTATACAGGATTTCAATTTGGAAACTATTTTAGGTTAGACCTTGCCAATGATAAGAGAACCTACATACAACCCAAACATGAATTGGGAGAAACACCGTATCGGTTCAATTGGCAGACCCCCATTTTATTATCCCCTCACAATCAAGATATTCTATATATAGGAGGTAATAAATTACACCGTTCCCTCAATCAAGGTGATGACTGGGAAACGATTTCGCCCGACCTCACCCAAGGCGGTAAAGAAGGAAATGTCGCCTATGGTACCCTAACAACGATTGCAGAGTCTCCATTTAAATTTGGGCAAATCTATACAGGAAGTGATGATGGTATAGTGCAGCTTACCCAAAACGGAGGAGGCACTTGGACTATAATCTCAGATTCCTTTCCAAAAAATCTTTGGGTCAGTAGGGTTCTTGCATCAAAACATAAGAGAGAAAGGGTGTATGTTACCTTGAACGGTTACAGATGGAACGATTTTAATGCCTATTTACTGGTAAGTGAAGATTATGGCACTACTTGGAAATCTTTGAGCAACAACATCCCAAAATCACCCCTTAATGTTATACTCGAGGATTCCGAAAACGAAAATATCCTATACTTAGGAGCTGATAACGGATTGTATGTTTCTTTTGATCGAGGTAATACTTGGGAAGTATTTCAAAACGGAATGCCCAATGTTGCGGTACATGATTTAGTCATTCAGCCCAGGGCAAAACATCTGTTGGTTGGTACCCATGGCCGAAGTATTTATAAGGCAGATATCGCCAAGCTACAAGATATGACTCCCGAAATAATGAATAAAAGTCTTTATGTTTTTGATTTGGAAACCCTTAAGCATAATAAGAATTGGGGCAATGCTTGGAGTTCTTGGTCCAAACCAAACACGCCAGGACTCGATATTACTTTCTATAGTTCAGCAGCGGATACGTACCAGGCCATAATCACCTCAGCCGATGCTATTGAGGTAAGCGCGACAGAAATTGTGGCAGACAAGGGACTGAATATCCTATCGTATGATGTTGCCTTCTCCAAAGCCGGAAAGTTGAACTATCTAAAAAAACACAAAACGGATTTACCCATAGCTAAAAACGGAAAGACATACTTACCGACCGGCACCTATACGGTGGAACTGTCTGGGAACGGCACCAAAGAGTCCAAAAAGTTTACGATCGAATAATGGAATCCTTTATAAATCAATAACCTTATGAAACGTATTATAATTCTAGTTTTCGCCATAAGTTTTTCGCAAGCACATATTTCCTGTGCAAAAAGTAAGGAACCCATAAAAGTTTTGATTGTTGACGGTCAGAACAACCACGCACAGTGGCCAAAAACAACGCATATGCTTGCAACCTATTTGAAAGAGAGTGGTTTGTTTACTGTTGATATTTATCGCTCTGCATATACCTGGAAAGGAGAAGAATTTCTTTCCCAATATCCTGTAGAGAAAAAAACGACCCCGTTGGAAAAACCCAAATCTGACACAAACTTTGCACCAGATTTCTCTAAATATGATGTGGTCAGTAACAATTTTGGGTGGAATGCGGCGGAATGGCCAGAAGAAACCAAGCGCTTCTTGGAAAAGTACATGGAAAATGGTGGCGGATTGGTTGTTTTTCATGCTGCGGACAATTCTTTTCCGGAATGGGAAGCGTATAATAAAATGATAGGCCTTGGTGGCTGGGGAGACCGCACGGAGAAAGACGGCCCCTACGTATATTATAATGATAAGGGAGAATTAATACGAGATTTAAGTCCAGGTCCGGCGGGTGCCCATGGGCCACAAAGCGAATATCAAGTGCAGTTACGAAATAGCGCACATCCTATTACCAAAGGAATGCCTGAGGTTTGGTTACATACCAAAGACGAGTTATACAATAGCTTGCGCGGCCCTGCTGAAAACATGGAGGTTTTGGCCACGGCCTACGCGGATCCTGATAATAAAGGTACTGGTAGGCACGAACCCGCACTTATGACCTTGACCTATGGGAAGGGACGTATTTTTCATAATATCATGGGGCATGCGGATTATTCCGTTGCCTGTATCGGATTCATTACTACCATGCTTCGTGGTGCGGAATGGGCGGCCACAGGAAAAGTTACTCAAGAGATTCCAAAAGATTTTCGAACCGCAGATAAGGTAAGCTCTAGAACATTTCCGAATAACTTAAACTACGCAACGGTTCATACGATATTTTGACCGTATTAAGAATACCATGAATTTATCACTTATGCAGTTAACATTAAGCATACCCGCTTTACTATTTCCGGCCATTTCTTTGACCATGCTTGCTTATAATGCACGCTATTTGGCCATTGCTGCGTTGATCAGACAGCTTTATGAAAAGTATCAAGCAAGTTCTTCTGGTCCGTTAGAACAACAAATAAACCAACTACGTAAAAGGCTAGGCATTATAAAAAGTATGCAGGCTACGGCCATCCTTAGCTTTTTACTGGCCGTAATTACCATGTCGCTTATTTATATGGAATTCAATTTTTGGGCTAATGCCATCTTTGGAATTAGCCTCATTGCTCTTATACTCTCATTGATATTATCGTTGATTGAAGTGCAACTGTCTACAAAGGCATTGGAAATACAATTGAAAAACATGGAGGCTTAAATCCCTACATACGGGACAACTTTAACGTTAATTTGTCAGAAACTTCAATTTTTAAAGTCTTATTTTGCTTTCCATAGATGATCAATTATATTGCTATCTTTATTTGCTATCCCAAAACTATAGCTTTTGTGATGAAACGTGTACGGGAACTCCCATTTTTTAAAAATATCAGAGAAGTCAGGGAATTCGATTTTGGTATTTTTTATTACTTCGATGGTCTAGTTATTTCGGAAATAAAAGATGGCGTGATTTTTGATTGGAAAATGGCCGAAAAAGCGGTTATAGCGGCACAGGAAATTTTTGGTGAAAACGCTCCAATTGCCTATATATCCAATAGAATTAACAATTATACGGTATCCCCTACGGATTGGATTAAATTCTACAATAACAGAAATCGATTAAGTTTCTATTCCGTAGTAGGTAGTACGCAAGGAAGTTTTACCAGTTTAGTTCTTGAACGTATGTTTTTTCAAAATTCCATTCATCAATTTACAGACCTGCAACAAGCAATTGATTTTAGTCTTGCTAAAATCGAAGAAAACAGGGCCACTGTCTAAATAGATCATATCACTACTTTCCAAACTATCTTTATGCTAGGGAAGCCCCCACATGAAACAGTGCGTCTCCTTGATTGACCACGGCTTGGTGATTAATACAAATGATGTAGCCGTCCTCAGGGGCCTTTATAAGTTTGGTCTTCTTTCCGTAAATATCCGATACCAAACCTAAAATGACACCCTTTTGCATTTGAGTACCGTTCAGCACCTTAGGTATAAACATCCCCGCAGTAGGAGCTCTGAGCCATCGGCGCTTGTCTAAATAGATGGTTTTCTTCAAGCCGCCATAATCCTCGTTCAAATTCTTTGCCATATCAAAATATCTTAGGATTCTTAAAATACCATCAATCCCGGCAGCAATGGAAAAATCATCGAAACGCATACTTTCACCAGCTTCGAAGACGATTGTTGGTTTGTTCATTAAATAGGCGGCATTACGAAAAGAACCCTTTATCAGTTTAGAAGAGAACGTAAAGGGCGCATTAAAGATAGAGGCCAACTCGGCACTTAAACCATCTTCATGGGTATAACGAATCTGCGGAAAATTATGTCGCTGGCTCCCGCCCGTATGTAAATCGATAGCTATATCTATTTGATGCATGATCTCATTAAGATAATGATAGGCAATTCTACTGGCCATGGAACCTTTTCGGGTTCCCGGAAAACTGCGATTAACATCTTTCCCGTCCGGCACATCCCTTGAAAAATGAATAAATCCGAAAATATTCAGGATGGGTACCGCTACAATAGCACCTTTATCAATGGCAAATAATTTGTCGGCCAACATTCTTCTTACGATTTCTATACCGTTGATTTCATCGCCATGCAAACCAGCTTGTATAAGCAAGGTAGGGCCTGGGTTTTTTGAGTTGAACACATAAACGGGAATGTCTATAAGCGTTCCTGTAGGTAGACGGTCAATACTAATTTTCAAAAGTTTGTTCTCACCAGGAGCAACACATTCCCCTCCAATTATGATTGTCCTATTTTCTTTTGCGAAGTCCATTTCTCTCTACGAATTTTATGATTTTTCGAGCAACATTGATACCAGTGGTAGCTTCGATTCCCTGAAGCCCGGGAGAAGCGTTTACCTCGATTAAAAGAGGTCCTTTTTTTGACCGTATTAAATCTACCCCTGCAACGCCCAAGCCTAAGTATTTCGTTGCATTCAAGGCAATGTACTCCTCCTTTGCCGTTAACTTCACCTTTGCTGTGCTACCTCCCCTGTGAACGTTGGAACGGAACTCGTCCAATTCGCTGGTTCTTTTCATACTCGCTATAATTTTATCCCCAACAACAATAACCCGTATATCCTCGCCATTACTTTCGGCAACATATTCCTGCATCAGGATACTGGTATCCATTTTATAGAACGTATCGATGATAGATTTTGCGGATTTTTTACTTTCTGCCAAAATGACCCCTAGCCCTTGCGTTCCTTCCTGTATTTTGATAATTACAGGAGCTCCTCCAAGAATTTCGATCTGTTCCTTGATATTATCCGGATTAATAGAAAATAGCGTTTCGGGAATAGGTATCCCCTTTCTTGCCATTATTTGAAGGGTTCTCACCTTGTTTCTGGCCCTAGCAATGCTTAAAGATCGTGCTGTACTAAAGACCCCGTTCATTTCAAACTGTTTTACTATTGCTACGCCGTGTCGGGTAACTTTAGTGCCAATTCTTGGAATAATAGCGTCAAACTCATCGGTAATATCTTCTTCCCTGTGATAAATTCTGGGCTGGTCGTTGCCCAATTTCACTGAACATTTGGTATGGTCTATAAGTTCAATATAGTGACCGGACTTCTGAGCTTCTTCAGCGATCCGTTTTGTGGAATAGACGTTCATACTAACAGAAAGTAGGGCAATATCCATCTATAGATTGCTTTCCTTGTTATATAAGTACGTCTTACAATTCATCTACCCTGTTTAATGAAAGCTCCTAAAATAAGCTTTTTACCCCTTAAATTCTAAACAGGGTTTTACATATGATTAAAATGGGTCTAAATAATATACTAAACCCCTTGAAAACTTGTTAATAACTTGCCCGTACCTTAAATTTGTTACGCTAAAAAATCAACAAATGAGTGGATTGTTAAAATCTTCAATAGCCCGAAAAGTAGTGATGGCGCTTTCCGGTCTTTTTCTTGTTCTCTTTCTTGGACAACACTTCGTCATCAATATTACCTCTGTCATTGCACCGGATACTTTCAACACATGGTCACATTTCATGGGTTATAATCCCTTAGTGCAGTACATTTTGCAGCCCATTTTAATTGCGGGGGTCATTGTACATTTTGTGATGGGAATTGCCTTAGAAATTAAAAATAACCGAGCACGCTCAGTGAAGTATGCCAAATATAAGGGTAGTGCAAATGCTTCTTGGATTTCAAGAAACATGATTATCACAGGTCTCGTAGTCTTGGCCTTTTTAGGATTACACATGTATGATTTTTGGGTGCACGAGATGGCATACAAATACATAGAGAATAATCCTGAAGACCCAACAAGGTATTATGTCGAAACGGTAGAAAAATTTGAGCCTTTGGTACGAACCTTACTTTATGTAATTTCTTTTGGACTTTTGGCGCTGCATTTACTGCACGGTTTTGCATCTTCGTTTCAAACCATGGGGGTAAACAATAAATACTCTCCTGCAATACAAACATTCACGAAAATATATGCCATCGCAATTCCTTTGGGCTTTGCATTCATTGCCATATATCATCATCTTAACCCAATAACACATTAAATATGGGCATATTGGATTCTAAAGTCCCTTCAGGGCCACTGGCCGATAAATGGACAAAACATAAAAATGAAATTGACCTGGTAAATCCGGCCAACAAGCGTAATATAGATATTATCGTGGTAGGTACCGGACTGGCAGGAGGTTCCGCAGCAGCAACTTTAGCGGAACTGGGTTACAACGTAAAAACATTCTGCTATCAAGATTCTCCAAGAAGAGCGCACTCCATCGCCGCTCAAGGAGGTATCAATGCCGCTAAGAATTACCAAGGAGATGGCGATAGCAATTACCGTTTATTCTATGATACCGTAAAAGGAGGCGATTATCGTTCCCGTGAAGCTAACGTATATCGTTTAGCAGAAGTATCCGGACAGATCATTGACCAATGTGTAGCACAGGGAGTTCCTTTTGCGCGAGAATATGGTGGGCTATTAGATAACCGTTCTTTTGGTGGTGTTCTGGTCTCTAGAACTTTCTATGCAAAAGGGCAGACAGGACAGCAATTACTTTTGGGAGCATACTCCGCTATGAACCGTCAGATCAATAGAGGTAAAATTCAGCCTTTTAACCGTCATGAAATGATGGATTTGGTAAAGGTAGATGGTAAAGCTCGAGGAATTATTGCACGAAACCTAGTGACGGGAGAAATTGAAAGACATTCAGCACACGCGGTCGTTTTAGCCACCGGGGGTTATGGAAATGTATTTTTCCTTTCCACCAATGCCATGGGAAGTAACGTAATGGCTGCGTGGAGAGCACACCGTAGAGGTGCTTATTTCGCAAATCCTTGCTACACGCAGATACATCCTACTTGTATACCCGTTTCCGGAGATCATCAATCTAAGTTGACATTGATGTCGGAATCTTTACGAAACGACGGACGAATTTGGGTTCCGGCAAGAAAAGAAGATGCCGTAGCCATTCGTGAAGGAAAATTAAAGCCCACGCAACTTAAAGAAGAAGATAGAGATTACTACTTGGAAAGACGTTATCCTGCTTTTGGAAACTTAGTGCCAAGGGATGTTGCCTCAAGAGCGGCAAAAGAACGTTGTGATGCCGGATTTGGTGTAAATAAAACAGGCGAAGCCGTTTATTTAGATTTTGACGCCGCCATAATGCGTTACGGTAAAGAAAAGGCATTGACCTCAGGAATGAAAGATGCCGATGACAAAACCATTAGAGCTTTAGGCGAAGAGGTTATAGAAGCTAAGTATGGAAACCTTTTTCAGATGTACGAGAAAATCGTAGATGAAAACCCGTACAAAACTCCCATGATGATTTATCCTGCTGTGCATTACACCATGGGTGGACTTTGGGTAGATTATAATTTACAGACTACCGTAGAAGGTTGTTATGCAGCTGGTGAAGCTAATTTTAGTGATCATGGAGCGAACCGATTGGGAGCTTCTGCCTTAATGCAAGGACTTGCCGATGGTTATTTTGTACTGCCCTACACTATTGGGGATTACCTCTCGAACGATATTAGAACTGGTAAAATACCCACTGATTCCCCAGAGTTTGATGCTGCGGAAAAAGAAGTTCGCGATAGAATGGAGAAACTAATGAACGGCAAAGGCACCCACTCTGTAGATTATTACCATAAAATATTAGGTAAAATCATGTGGAACAAATGCGGTATGTCCCGTAATGCCAAAGAACTTCAAGAAGCCATTGACGAGATTTCCGCTTTGCGTAAAGATTTTTGGGAAAACGTTCGTGTTCCAGGAACGGCAGATAGTAAAAATCAAGAGCTAGAGAAGGCCGGTCGTGTGGCAGATTTCCTAGAATTAGGGGAATTGTTCGCTAAGGATGCGCTAACACGTAACGAATCTTGTGGAGGCCACTTTAGGGAAGAATACCAAACACCAGAGGGCGAAGCCTTGAGAGACGATAAAAACTTCAAGTTTGTCTCCGCTTGGGAATACAAAGGCGAGCCTAAAGATGCCGTACTGCACAAAGAAGAGTTGAAGTACGAAAATATTGAGTTGAAGACGCGTTCCTATAAATAAAATGCTATGAAATTAACATTGAAAATATGGCGTCAAAAAGATGCTAGTTCCAAAGGAAAAATGATGGATTACACCATTGACGGTATTGATGGCGACATGTCTTTCTTGGAAATGATGGATGTTCTTAATGAAGACCTTATAAACAAAGGTGAAGAACCTGTGGAATTTGACCACGACTGTCGTGAAGGGATTTGTGGCTCCTGTTCTTTACAGATCAATGGCGAGCCCCACGGCCCGGACCGGTTAATCACTACCTGCCAATTGCACATGCGTAAATTCAGTGATGGTGATACCATAACTATTGAACCGTTCAGGGCAAAGGCATTTCCAGTGATTAAGGATTTAATCGTAGACCGTACCGCTTTTGATAGGATTCAACAAGCTGGTGGCTATATATCGGTAAATACTTCTGGAAACACACAGGATGCCAACTCCATTCCTATAGATAAGCACGATGCAGATGATGCATTCTATGCCGCAGCATGTATCGGCTGTGGTGCTTGCGTAGCAGCTTGTAAAAATGCTAGCGCTATGCTCTTTACCTCTGCTAAAGTATCGCAATACGCACTATTACCTCAAGGAAAAGTAGAGGCCGTAGACCGTGTCCAGAATATGGTGCGTCAAATGGATCTGGAAGGTTTCGGCAATTGTACCAATACCGGTGCATGTGAAGTGGAATGCCCTAAGGGGATATCCTTAGAAAACATTGCACGTATGAACCGCGAATATTTAAGCGCGAGCATCAAAGGTTAATTCAATCCCGTTCAAAATTATTTTAAAATCCCACACCTCATCATGTGGGATTTTTTATTTTTAGTTCATGTCCAAACCATACGCTGAAGAACGCATAAAAGTACCTCGTTTTAATGAGGAATCCGGCTTTTATACGACACCTCAACGCTCTAAAATAATGAGCAAAATTAGAGGCAAGAACACCAAGCCGGAACTTGCATTTAGGAAAGCGCTCTACGCGGCAGGTTATCGCTATAGGATTGACTACAAAAAGCTTGTAGGAAAACCGGACATTGCACTACCAAAATATAAAACAGTAATCTTTATTGATGGTGATTATTGGCATGGAAAGGATTGGGAGCTAAGAAAGCCTAAAATTAAAACCAACAGCGCATTTTGGATTGCCAAATTTGAACGCAACATACAGCGTGATAAAGAAGTAAATCTGGCCCTAGCGGAAAAAGGGTACACCGTTTTCCGGTTTTGGGAATCAGAGATTAAAAAAGATATAGGGGCTTGTCTTCAAAAGGTAATCGTCCACTTAAATTCCATGCATACGCGATAATTTTTTATGCGATAAAACTCAATTAGGAAACCTTTGACCTTTGAAAGTCCTAATTTATAATGGCTTTAACGGATTTTTCAACTTCTGTTTATTAGATTAAGAATGAAATTAATTATTAACATTAAAACAATAACAAATGAAGAGGATTGCAATTTTAGCAACAAATGGATTTGAAGAAAGTGAATTAAAATCACCCAAAGAAGCGATGGAAAATGCCGGATTTCAGGTAGATATCGTAAGTCCGGAGAACGGAGAAATCAAAGGATGGGCAAATGGAAACTGGTCCAATACCTACAAGGTAGACAAAATATTGAATAACGTTAAAGCGGAAGATTATAATGCCCTAGTCTTACCGGGCGGAGTGATTAATCCGGATAAACTGAGAAGGAACGACGATGCCCTACTATTCGTGAGGGATTTCTTTAAAATGAAGAAACCGGTTGCGGCCATCTGTCACGCCCCGCAAATTTTGATTAGTGCAGACGTGGTCAAGGGAAGAAAAATGACATCGTTCAGTTCTATTAAGGACGACTTAGTGAATGCTGGGGCCAAGTGGGTAGACCAAGAGGTAGTTGTAGACGAAGGATTCGTAACCAGCAGAAATCCGAACGATTTACCAGCTTTCAATTCAAAGTTGATTGAAGAGATAAAAGAAGGAAAGCACGAAGAACAACATGCGTAGTCTTCTGACTTTATGATTATTGAAGCCCGATGGAAACATCGGGTTTTTTTATGTTCCTAACAGCACTTATTTCCTTAATTTTAAACTGTGCAAACCAATAATTTACAATTCGATTCTAAATTGCCTAAGGTTGAAACCACCATTTTTACAACGGTGGGTAACTTAGCAAGAAAGCATGATGCCATTGACCTATCCCAAGGCTTTCCAAATTTCAAGGCTGACCAAGAACTCATGCAATTGGTGGCTCAAGCCATGCAAGATGGGCATAACCAATACGCCCCAATGCCAGGCTATTTTGGATTGCGCGAGGTTATCTCCCAAAAGATGGATAGCCTACACGGGGCTTACTACCATCCTGAATCAGAAATTACGATAACTGTTGGTGCTACACAGGCTATTTTTACGGCTATAACGGCATTCATAAACCAAGGTGATGAAGTAATCGTCTTAAAACCGGCCTATGATTGTTATGAACCGGCTATTGAACTCAACGGAGGTATTCCCATACACCTAGAACTTAAAGCTCCAGAATATGCGGTAGATTGGGTCGCCTTTAAAGCATTGCTTACGTCCAAAACCAAAATGGTAGTTATTAACACACCGCATAATCCTAGTGGTCTTATATTTTCGAAAGCGGATATGCTGCAATTACAAGCCTTGTTGCGTGATACCGATATTATCTTAATTAGTGATGAGGTATATGAGCACATCATCTTTGATGGCGCGGAACATGAAAGCGTTGCAAGGTTTGAGGATTTGGCTTCGCGCAGTTTTATTTGTGCCTCCTTTGGAAAAACATTTCATGTCACCGGATGGAAAATGGGCTATTGCGCGGCTCCAGGTCCTTTAATGAAAGAGTTTAGAAAAGTACATCAGTTTAACGTATTTAGTGTAGATCATCCTACCCAACGTGCCATGGCGAAATATCTACAGCATAAAAATCATTACACGGACCTGAATGCTTTTTATCAGCAAAAGAGAGATTTCTTTTTAAAGGGTGTAACCAGTTCCAAGTTTCTTTTTAAACCGACCATGGGCACTTATTTTCAATTATTGGATTATAGCCAAATCACAGATGAAGCGGACGAGGATTTTGCTAAAAGGTTAATAATTGACTATAAAATAGCCAGCATTCCTATTTCGTCCTTTAATGTGGACAATAGGGACGACAAGGTACTTCGGTTCTGTTTTGCCAAAAAGGCAGAAACCCTAACCAAAGCCTTGACCGTTCTTAACCGACTTTAAGGCATTGCGGCATTTACCTTGGTCATGAACGCTCCTATTTTACTAGGATCTAACCATCGGGTAACCACGACCAAATCATTGTCCCGGTCTACGACGATAAAATTTCCGCCAAATCCTGCAGCATAATAGATGTTTTCCGAAAGACCTTCCCAGTGCCTATCCCCTTTTTTATTAAGCCACCACATATAGCCATAATTTGGATTTGGAGCAGAGGACGTAATGGCCTGTTCAATCCACTCGTTGCTAATTATGGATTGATTTTTCCATTTGCCATTGTTCAAGAACAAAAGTCCAAAACGGGCCATGTCTTCGGTATTTATAAAAAGGCCTGCGCCAGAATGACCGCCGCCCGTGACCGATTTCATTTTAATTCCATCTATTTCTGTCCAAGCATGGTCATAACCGTACCACCGCCAAGTTGAAGAAGCACCGATATGGTCCATAATATTTTCTTTGAGAACCTGTGGCATGGGCTTACGCCACACATGAGTAAGGGCATATGCCAAAACATTGACTCGAACATCGTTATATTCCATTACGGTTCCCGGTTCTTTGGGAAGTGCAAATTTCCAATCATCTACATTACCCTCCCTCGGTGGTCGGTCGGCCCAATCCTTACCTCCCCAAAGCGCTCCCGACCAAGCTGAATTTTGCTGTAGTAAATGCTCCCAGGTAATCTTTGAGTTATGGGCACCATCAAAGGTTCCATCCCAAATATAATCTCCAACTTTATCATTGGTACTGGAAATGATTCCTTTATCAACCGCCAAACCTGCCATAGTACTCAAAAAACTCTTGGTGACACTAAAGGTCATGTCTATCCTTTTGGTATCTCCCCACTGGGCAATAACATATCCGTTTTTAAGGATCATTCCCGCAGGTCCGCCTCTTTTTTTCGTAGGACCCAAAATCTTATGGTAAGGTTCCCGTTCAAAACCCTTAAGAATAGCAATACGCAAATCTCGTGAACCATTGTATTCGTTAGACTCCGCAAACGAAATGGCCTCATTAAGTGCGGAACCATCTACTTTAAATGCTTTTGGAACCTTATGTTCCCAAGCCAAATTTTTATCCGGAAAATAGTATTCTTGTGCAGTTATTGCGGTTGCTCCGAAAAGTAGCAGTGTAAATAGAATGAGGTATTTCATGGTAAACCTTTATGAGGTCCTTAAGTTAATCAAATCAAAACGCATTAACCAATCCTTTTGTTTATCCGAACCAATATAATAAGGATGCGTCCCGAACTTCTTAAAGCCATGTTTTTCGTAAAATTTAATCGCCTTTATATTTCTTTCCCAGACACCTAGCCATAAAAAGGATTTACCGGCTTCGGCCATTAACTGTTTAGCCTTATTAAGGATCATTGCTCCATATCCATTGCCCTGAAATTCGCGCACCACATAGATGCGTTCCAATTCCATACTTTCCTCCAGTTTCAAATCAGACTGGGCATCATTAGTATTCAACTTAAAATACCCAATTCTAACCTTCTTTAGGTAGGCGAAATAAAATGTCGTATTTGGATTTTGAAATTCTGCCGTGAGCCTTTCATTACTAAAAGCCACTTTCATGTAGTTCTCAAAATCCTCTGGGTCGTTATCTGCTGCGAAAGCTTCAGAAAACGTCTTTTTTGCCATCTTAACCAAGATTTCCAATTCTTCTTTTTGGCATTTTTTATAGGTAACCATCACACTACTAAAATAAAAAAAGGAGCAAATAAATTTGCTCCTCTACGGGGGAATTTTGATGTTACATTATTTATATCATAAACAACTTCTTAGTCAGTTTAAAAATTCCTTTCAGAAATTCTCCGATATGCATAGTTGGTTCTTCTTCTATGGCTACTGTTTTTTGATTCGTTGGGGTTTGCATAATAAGTAGGTATTTCATTATTAATTTTGTTTTGTGGCGAAATTACTTCCGGTAACTCTTACCAAGTATGTTCCATTTTCACTAGCTACCATCTTTACCTTATCGTCCGGGAAATCGGTCCCAGGGTAAGAAATGGTGTATATATCATCTTCTACCGTCCATCTAAAATCTGTTAAGAAGGTTACCTCTTCACCATTATATCCATGAAACCTTCCTAGATACACATCATTAAAAATCCACTCTTCCTTGTCTACGGTCATTTTATTACTATTGGTGGCCGTTTTGACATTATGTTGCCAAATACCAATTACTGGGTCATCATTTATCTCTATTTTTGAACATGATGCGAAAAGAATGCATACTACTAAACATTTGAAAAAAGTCTTCATCTTGGGTTAAGTTTTTAAAAGCGATTTGGGATTCACTTTAATTACAATACAAATATATGAAAGAATTTTCTTACAAAAACAATTAATGTGACAAAATACTCATTTTTTGTGGTCAGCTGAACGAATATAAAAATATAATCGTTGAAATGACATTTTTTGTCGTTTAAATACAAAATTATCTTAATTAGGTTATCTATTTATGTGAATTTTTCCGTTTTATGCGGAGATTCAAGAAGTTTCTACGTCGTATAAAGCTTCAAAAAGCACTTAAGATATCCCCGTTTCAAAAATTAAAGCATAAAAAAGAGCGACTTGGGGGAGTCGCTCTTTTATAATCTATTCTTTTAAAGAATCTATAACATAAATAGTTTTTTGGTCAATTGTACAATTCCGCTGAAAAAATCATTTCTGTAAACTTGTACTTTCTCTTCTGGTGCAATGTGGTTCGTTTGGGAATTCATTTGGGTAAAATTTATTTTTTTATTGTCGGTTGTTATTTTTCTACACGATAAATATAACATCGATAATTCGTTTTTTCAGCATTATTGTTGCGAACGCATTCTAAAATGTTGTGAAAAAAACGAACCGTTTCCTTTCATCGATAAAATGCATACTATATTCAATCTAATTGCATCTCCTTCACGTTGTCCGATACCTGCAAGTTTCCTTCGGTTGCGGCCTTAATCTGCTCTATGCTAACGCCAGGGGCGTGTTCTAAAAGCAAAAAGCCTTTTGGGGTAACCTCTAATACTGCCAAGTTCGTCACGATTTTCTTAACACAGGCAACTCCCGTTAAAGGAAGCGAACACCTTTTAAGCAATTTAGACTCACCCGCTCTGTTGGTATGCATCATAGCAACAATGATATTTTCAGCAGAAGCTACCAAATCCATTGCCCCTCCCATGCCTTTCACCATTTTCCCAGGTATTTTCCAATTGGCGATATCTCCTTGCTCAGAGACTTCCATAGCTCCTAAAATAGTTAAGTCTACGTGTTGCCCCCGAATCATATTAAAGCTCGTAGCCGAATCAAAAAAAGAAGCGCCAGGAAGTGTGGTTATGGTTTGTTTACCTGCATTAATGACATCCGCATCTTCTTCGCCCTCATATGGGAATGGCCCCATACCCAATACGCCGTTCTCGCTTTGGAACTCTACACTAATATCGTCCCTCACAAAATTCGCGACCAAAGTAGGGATGCCTATACCAAGATTCACATAATACCCATCTCTTACTTCTTTGGCGATACGTTTCGCAATTCCATTCTTATCCAACATAGTCTATGCTCTTTGTCTTATGGTTCGCTGTTCAATTCTTTTCTCGTAAGACGTTCCCTGTAAAATACGCTGAACAAAAATACCTGGAACATGTATTTCATTGGGATTCAATGCTCCGGCAGGAACCAGTTGCTCTACTTCCGCTACGGTAATTTTAGCGGCCCCACACATAGCCGGGTTAAAGTTTCTAGCAGTTCCTTTAAATATAAGGTTACCGGCCTCATCCCCTTTCCAGGCCTTAACGAACGAAAAGTCGGCCTTAAAAGCCTCCTCAAGCACATACATTTTTCCGTTAAATTCTCTGGTCTCCTTCCCTTCTGCAACCTCCGTTCCGTATCCTGCAGGTGTAAAAAATGCTGGAAAACCTCCTTGTGCAGCCCTACATTTCTCAGCTAGGGTACCCTGAGGTGTTAACTCTACCTCTAACTCGCCACTAAGCATTTGTCTTTCGAATTCGTCGTTTTCTCCCACATAGGAAGAAATCATTTTTTTTATCTGCTTTTGCTGTAATAAAAGACCTAAGCCAAAATCATCTACCCCTGCGTTGTTCGATATACATACAATGTCCTTAATCCCCATTTTAACCAGTTGCCCTATCGCATTTTCAGGGATACCACACAACCCGAATCCTCCAAGCATAAACGTCATACCGTCCTTTACGCCCTCTAGCGCTTTCTCAATATTAGGTACAGTTTTGTTTATCATAATTATAGATTTATCCTCCTTCTAAATTACTGCTTTTAAATGAAATCTCACTAAAAAAAAAGACCCTGCGCTGTGCAGGGTCTATTCTATTAAAATAAGAAACCTATGGTTTTTTAGAAATCTAAATCCTCTAGATCATCTTCTAGCTCAATGTCCTGTTTCTGGTTTTCCACAAACTTTTCACAATCCGTAATTATCGACATGTTATCCGGTTTCTCAAAATCGCGCTTAGAAATACCTAATTCCTCATTCGCATAATTCTTTTTCATATATAATCCCCAAATGGGTAAGGCCATTGCTGCGCCTTGACCGTATTTAATATTTTTAAAGTGTATGGAACGTTCCTCACCACCTACCCAAACACCCGTTACTAAATTGGGTACCATTCCCATAAACCAACCATCACTGTTGTTTTGGGTAGTCCCCGTTTTACCGGCAATCGGGTTGGTAAGCTCGTAAGGGTAGCCTGTTATAATCTCTTTATAGACTGAATTATTCTTATTATAACTATGTCGTAATCTCGTTCCAGAACCTCCCTGAGTAACACCTTTCATTAAGTCTACCATGGCATAGGACACTTCTTTACTTAGCACGTCCTTTGTTTCCGGAACGTACTCGTACAGCACAGTTCCGTTCTTGTCCTCTATACGCGTTACCATTACCGGTTTCACGTAGACTCCTTGGTTGACAAACGCGCCATAGGCCCCAACCATTTCGTACACGTTAACCAGTTCTGTTCCCAAGGCAATAGCGGGTACAGGTAATATTTCATTGGTGAAACCTAAATTTTTTACGATAGAAACTACAGACTTAGGCCCTACCTTATCTATTAACTGGGCAGTGACCGTATTCACTGAATTTGCTAAAGCATATTTTAAGGTCATATCCTTTCCGGAGTACTTAAAATCAGAATTTCGCGGGCACCACGGTTCCATATTCCCGTGTTTGCCAGCTTCTATACAGTATTGCGTGTCTGGCAGTGTCTCACAGGGAGATAAACGTAATTGGTCAATGGCCGCAGCGTAAACGAACGGTTTAAACGTAGATCCAGCCTGTCTAGAACCTTGAATCACATTATCATATTGAAAATGCTTATAATTTATGCCTCCTACCCAAGCCTTAACGTGGCCGGTCTGCGGCTCCATGGACATCATTGCCGCTCTAAGAAAGGTCTTGTAATACCGTATAGAATCCAAAGGTGTTAAAACGGTATCTTTTTCCTTGGTATCGCTCTTCCAATCAAATACGGTCATTTCGGTCTTCTTGGTAAAAGAATCTCGTATCTCTTTTTCAGATTTCCCAGCCTCTTTCATTTTTCTCCACCGTTCCGATGTTTTTATAGCGCGTTCCATAATACGCTCGGTTTCATCATCGGTTAAGTCTAAAAAAGGAGTAGTTGGGTTCCGTTTCTTTGTATTTTGAACGAAAAACTCTGCTTGTAAGCGCTCCATATGTTGGGACACGGCCTCCTCGGCATTCGCCTGCATTTTAGAATCTATGGTCGTATAAATCTTAAGTCCATCTAAATAAAGATTGTACCTATCCCGTTCCCCTTCAAGGGCCGGTTTTGGATTTTTTTCAATCCAGTCTTTCATGAACCGTTGCAAATACATTCTGAAATAGGTAGCCAGACCTTCTCTATGGTTCTCTGGATTAAAATTTATGTTCATCTCCAAGGCCCGGAGGGAGTCTCTTTCCTTCTCGGATATAAACTCATACCTGGCCAACTGTCCTAAAACAATGTTTCTCTTTTTCTGTGTGAGCTCCTCCCGTCGCAGAGGATTGTACAGGGAAGAATTTTGCAGCATTCCCACTAACATGGCAGACTCCTCCATTTTTAAGTCTTTTGGTTCCTTACCAAAATAGATTCGTGAAGCAGAACGAATACCATCGGCGTTATTACCAAAATCGTAAATATTAAGATACATGGCAATGATTTCCTCCTTGGTATAACTGCGTTCTAACCTAATCGCTAAAACCCATTCCTTTATTTTCTGCTGAATGGTCTCGAATTTATTTCTAGACCGTACGCCTACAAAAAGTTGACGTGCCAATTGTTGGGAAATAGTACTTGCACCTCCTCTTTTACCAAGAAAAAATGCGGCCCTTAAAGTTCCTCTGGCATCTATTCCCGAATGGTCCCGAAAACGAATGTCCTCGCTGGCAATTAAGGTGTTCACCAGATTTTCTGGGAGATCTTCGTATTTAATATCCGTACGGTTATCATCTAGATAAAATTTACCTAATAGCTTATTGTCCGAAGAGAGTATTTGAGAGGCTAAATTTGTTTGCGGATTTTCTAGATACTCATAGGGTGGTAATTCTCCGAACAGACCCCACGAAGCAGAAAGAAATATTAATGCAACGAAAGCTATACCTGAAATAAATAAAATCCAAAACCATTTGATAAACTTAAAAAAGCCCTGAGGCTCTTTCTTTTTAGCGACTTTTGCCATTAGCTTAGGGGTTACTCTTTGTTATTTCTATACCTACATCCGTGATACCTTCCAATGCTATAATACCGGAAACAGTACCGTTTTTTCGCATAGCGTGGGATATCTCTAAATTATATACGCCCTTGGCAGGGAAAACGATGTTTTCCTTGTACCAAAGTTTGTTTTCCTTGATGCTTCCGTTTCCCTTCCCCAGCCACGTTCCATCCGGCAGGGCCATTTTATATTCTAAAGTGTCCTGCAACACCTCTCCGTTCGGTGTGGTTAAAGCTGTAATCAGAAAAAGGTTGCTGTAGGGAAAATTATCATCGTTCCTCACATTGATGAACATATGATGATTCTGGACCGTATCTAATTCAGTGAAAGAAAATTGAACAACATTGTCCCTGTTCCAAACAGCGCCGTTTATGCTCTTGTATTCCGTATGGGCCACGTTGGTATTACAGGAAGCTATGATAATCGTGAAAATTAGCAGACAACTAATGCTTCGCATTTTTTTGATTTCTTTTTCTATTGTTGTTCTTTTTACGGTTCCTATTTTTATTTCTGTTGTTCCTGTTGCTCTTTCCTTTAGGCCTGTCGAACCTTGTGAGACTATCTTGCCCTACCACATTTTCAAAAACGACCTTTTCCTCTACACTATTTTCCAAGGCATACAGTTCTAGACTCGCTACTTTTTCCTTTTTCCTGTTCTTTTCGAGAATTTCATTGGTCTGGTCTTTGGAAAGCACATGCCAGTTCGCAGGTTCGTCCTTATAGGAAAACCACAACATTTCCTTAAAAATATCCGTTTTTTGGCAAAAGGCAAGCCCTTTCTCGGTAAATAGTTTAGTGTCCTGAGACGGAAAATCTTTCAATGCATCCAAGTAAGCATCGAGCTCATAGTTTAAGCAACATTTTAACTTTCCACATTGACCGGCCAGTTTTTGAGGATTTAAGGAAAGTTGCTGATAACGGGCAGCAGAAGTACTCACGGACCTAAAATCCGTTAGCCAAGTAGAGCAACATAATTCCCTGCCACAAGAACCGATTCCGCCAAGACGTTGTGCCTCTTGCCGGTATCCTATTTGGCGCATTTCAATGCGAATACCAAATGCTTTGGCCATGTCCTTTATAAGCTGACGAAAATCAACACGCTCCTCTGCGGTGTAGTAGAATGTAGCCTTGGAACCGTCACCCTGAAACTCTACATCAGAGATTTTCATCTGTAATTTCAATATGATGGCTATTTCCCTGGCCCTTTTCTTTATCTCTTCTTCCCGGTTCCTACATTTCTGCCAAATATCAATATCTTTTTGGGAAGCTTTTCTGTAAACCTTGGCAAAATCCTCGGATTTATAGTCTTCTTTCTTGCGCTTCATCTGAACGCGCACCAACTCTCCGGTCAAGGTAACCATACCTATGTCGTGACCAGATTGGGCCTGTGTAGCGACAATATCGCCAATAGAAAGTGAAAGGTTTTCTGTGTTCTTAAAGAACCCTTTTCTGCTATTTTTAAATCTTATCTCAACGAACTCAAAAGGCTTCTCTCCATTGGGTAACGCCATATTGGAAAGCCAATCGAAAACTGTTAATTTATTGCAACCATCTGTACCGCAAGTACCATTATTCTTGCATCCCTTTGGTTGTCCATCCTTGCCGGTAGAACAACTACTACAACCCATATTTTATATATTGATTTGACAGGAACAGTCTAATTCCGCCAAAAAAGGTTCATAAAAACTTAATGGTAAAGATAGTGTTTTTTTAATCCGATGTAAAGTACGGCGCCAGAGTGCTCCCCGTCAAGAATGAGGTAATCGTTATATTGCTTTTTTGATGGTCATAAAGTAACAGCCCAAAGTTGTACTATGAAAAAAAGCACTTTCAGGAACCGAAGCGTAAGTACTACTTTTTGAACTTTAATACTTCGGAGCGACCTTTTTTAAAAATCTTATTACTGACCGTTTTTCCTTTTCTCAAAGCTTTCTGCTCTTCAAAAGGCAGCTCGTGAACCTCTTTACAGTCGTCCGAACAGCACTGATTCATTTTTTCGGCACACGACGGGCACTGAATGAACAGTAAGTGACACGCTTCATTTGCGCAGTTCACATGCTCGTCGCAAGGTTCCCCGCACTGGTGGCATTGTGCTATAACATCATTACTGATACGCTCTCCTCTCCTATGATCGAATACAAAATTTTTACCCCTGAATTTATTCTCTAGATTTTGGTTTTTTACCTGCCGCGTGTATTCAATGATACCACCCTCTAATTGATACACCTGTTGAAATCCTTTGTGCTTGTAATACGCACTTGCTTTTTCGCAACGTATACCACCGGTGCAATACATTACTAATTTTTTATCTTCCTTATGGTCCGCTAAATCTTTCTCAATAATATCCAATGAATCACGAAAAGTATCCACGTCCGGGGTCATTGCATTCTTAAAATGGCCTATTTCACTTTCATAATGGTTGCGCATATCTACCAAAATCGTATCAGGGTCCTCAATGAGTTCATTAAAACGCTTGGCATCTACATGAATCCCTCTATTGGTAACGTCGAAAGCGGCATCATTAAGACCGTCCGCAACAATTTTATGACGCACTTTCACCTTCAATTTTAAAAAGGACATATTATCCTGTTCAATGGCAATGTTCAAACGAACATTTTTCAAGAAAGAAATACTGTCCAAATGGGATTTGAACGCATCAAAATTCTCGGCTGGCACAGAAAGTTGTGCGTTTATACCTTCGTGAGCAATATAAATGCGCCCGAGAACTTCTAACTCGTTCCAATGAATAAAAAGATGATTCCGGAATAAAGCCGTGTTGGCTACGTGTGCATATTTATAGAAAGAGATGGTAAGGCGTTCTTTTCCGGCCTCTTCAATTAAAGATGCCCTTTCCTTTGCACTTAATGTATTGTACAGTTGCATGCTATACCAATTATTTAAGTTAAAGAATAATTCTTAAGTTGCCAAAGGTACAAAAATCAGTTTTTCTTAGTCCAAGCGCAGCTTTTAAAAAAAGCTTATCAAAAACAAAAAGAGCCTTGATTACTCAAGACTCTTCATTCGGCTATTCCATTTTTCTTCTTCATAGCATTCTTTGAAAATGATAAAAGGAGATAGCCACCAATCTCCGCTGACACTAAAAACAACGGATTATAACCAAATAACCAACAGACTTTTTAAATAAGATAACAATTATAGAAAATGGTTGCGTAATAGCACGCTATATTATTCTTTTCAAAAAAGAAGTGTTAATTTAGCTACCCTAAAAATGAAAAGATGAGTTCCGAAAAAGATGCAAAATTAAAAGCCCTTAAACTAACGTTGGATAAAATGGACAAGACCTATGGTAAGGGTGCTGTCATGAAAATGGGAGATAGCGTGGTTGCGGATGTTGAGGTGATACCTTCAGGTTCTTTAGGGTTAGACATTGCCTTGGGAGTAGGTGGATATCCGCGTGGAAGAGTTATTGAAATATACGGTCCGGAATCATCTGGTAAAACTACATTAACACTACATGCTATAGCGGAGGCTCAGAAAAACGGTGGTATTGCCGCTTTTATAGATGCGGAACATGCTTTTGACCGTTTTTATGCCGAAAAATTAGGGGTAGACATTGATAACTTAATTATTTCCCAACCGGATAATGGGGAGCAAGGTTTGGAAATTGCGGACAATCTAATTCGCTCCGGAGCTATTGACATTGTAGTAATAGATTCCGTTGCCGCTCTTACACCAAAAAGTGAGATTGAAGGAGAAATGGGCGATTCAAAAATGGGCCTACATGCCCGTTTAATGTCGCAAGCCTTGAGGAAATTAACGGGTTCCATCAGCAAAACGCATTGTACCGTTATATTCATTAACCAGTTGAGGGAAAAAATTGGTGTTATGTTCGGTAATCCAGAAACTACTACTGGCGGTAATGCCCTTAAATTCTACGCATCCGTTCGATTGGATATTAGAAGATCCACCCAGATAAAGGATACGGACGGTAATGTTCAAGGAAACAAAACAAGGGTAAAGGTCGTAAAGAACAAAGTTGCGCCTCCTTTCCGCACCACTGAGTTTGATATCATGTATGGCGAAGGTATTTCCAAAGTAGGAGAAATCATAGACTTGGGTGTTCAGTATGAAATCATCAAAAAAAGTGGTTCATGGTTCAGCTACGGAGATACAAAATTAGGTCAAGGTAGGGACGCAGTAAAGTCATTGTTGCTAGACAATCCTGAACTTTTTGAGGAATTAGATGTAAAAATTAGGGAGGCCATTAATACCATTAACTCCTAATACATCATTTTTTGCAAGGTTTACGCAACCTTTAGGATAGATTTTCATCTTTAAAGAAAAGAAATTATCGTAATGGGAAGAAAAGTTATTTTCCTGGTGATATGTTTTACTTTATTGCTGTGTGGTTGCTCCAATGATGATGGTCCAAATTTTCATTTTACGGCATTACAAATAATCAGTGCCGATGTCCCGGAATCGTTTGAACTAAATCAGACCTATCAAATAAACGTTACCTATAACCTGCCTGACGGTTGCACCGCTTATGAGGGTTTCGATATAAGTGACGAAGATACCACTACAAGAAATATCGTTGCCATAGGTTCTGTTAGAACGGACATAGAGGCATGCACACAGATAGTTACAACAGAAGAGGCATTTTTTAATTTTACGGTCATCTACAACCAACCGTATACCTTTAAATTTTTTCAAGGAGAAAATAGTGATGGGGAAGCTGAATTCCTTGAAATAATTGTGCCCGTAAATTAAAAACCAACTTAATCCAACCAATCTTAGTGAGTCTAGAACAGCTCATACATAACTGTAAAAAGGGCGACCGAAAGGCGCAGGCTCAGCTGTATAGAAAATATTCCGCTGTTCTTTTTGGCATCTGTCTTAAATATTCCAAGAACAAGACCGAAGCGGAAGACAGTTTGCATGATAGTTTTATGACCATTTATGATAAAATTGAGCAGTATAAGTCCAAAGGGTCTTTTGAAGGCTGGATGAAAAGAATTACAGTAAACACCGTGTTACAAAAATACAGAAAGGAAGAACCTTTAAATGTTGTGCATGAAAATACGGAAGAAGAAGTAACCGTGGATTCCTCTTTTGAGGATATTGGATTACAGACCTTGTTGGAATACATAAGGGAGCTTCCCAATAAATACAGAACAACTTTTAATTTATACGTACTTGACGGGTACACACATAAAGAAATAGGTGAGTTGCTGGGTACTAGCACCGGAACATCAAAATCTAATCTTGCTAGGGCACGAATGCTCTTAAAAGAGAAAATAGAAAACAAAATTTCTCAATCAATTATCGGGATGGTAATACTATTGGGAAGCTATATATGATTCTAAAGAATCAGAATAAAAAATTAAAGTCTTAAAAAGATGGGCAAAAAGAAATTAGACGAACTATTCCAAGATACATTCTTGGACTTCAAGGAAGTTCCCGACGAACATGTCTGGAAATCCATTGAGGCGTCATTGAACAAAAAGAATAAAAAACGTGTGCTGCCGTTGTGGTGGCAACTAGGCGGTATCGCCGCAGCTTTGTTAATTGGGTTTGTACTGTTCAATCCATTTGCGGAAAACAATACAACAGAAGAAATAATAACGGACGTAGAACATAATGCACCTGAGATAAATACAAACGCTATTGATTCTACAGGAATCAAAAAAGCAGATTTCAATACTCGTATTGTAGATACTACAGCTATTACTTCCAAAGAAGAAATGGAACATAATCCTGGGAAAAATGTGATACAATTGGCCAATACGCCTAAAGTTAAAGAGAGTAGATCCGATAGCGACCAAAATATGTCAAAGCAAAAATCGAAGATAGCTACGGACAATTGGAATTCTAACGAAGAAACCGTAGCGCAAACAAAAGAAAAGAGTCCGGTCAAAAAGAGTAAAAAAGAACAAAACAAGGGCTCAAATTTTACGAATGACGTATTTGCCAATGAGACTGAAATTGCGCAATCTAATCGCACTACAAAGGAGAAGGTGCTTCAGGAGGAACTATCAAATACTGATGTTTCTCCAAAAGATAGAAGCTTAGAAACTACTACTACCAGTAATCCTGAAACAGCTCTAGCTGCAAATGCAGATGACGAGAAAGAAACCGAGGAAATAATTGAAGACCCTAAGAAAAAATCCATCTTCGAAGAAATCGAGGAACAAGAGGCCGTAGTGGTTGCTAAAGGTAATACCAAAAAATGGTCCGCTGGCCCTAGTGTAGCTCCCGTTTATTTTAATGCGATCGGGGAAGGCTCTTCTGTACATTCCATATTCGTTCCCAATTCTAAATCGGGGAATATCAATCTTAGCTATGGATTGTCGGTTGCTTACGAGATAGGTCCTAAGCTTACCGTTAGATCGGGAGTGCATAAGGTAGATTATGGCTATGATACGAACGATGTTGCATTCTCCTCTTCCTTAGTAGCTTCTACCAATGGTCAAATTGACAATATTAATTATTCTGCAACCTCAAAAAATCTGGTGGTATCTAGTAGAAAAGGTGGGAACGCAAATGCCGTCGTTAGTAACGAAGCTATAGATGTGTCGGCTCAAAACCCGGAAAGAGACGGGGTAATGTCCCAACAATTAGGATATGTTGAGGTTCCGGTAGAACTCAATTATGCCCTTGTGGACAATAAGTTCGGGGTAAATCTTATCGGCGGAATTAGCTCCTTGTTCTTGATAGACAACTCCGTAGCCCTTACATCTGGAGGTCTAACGACGGAAATGGGTGAGGCCAATAATGTAAACGACCTAAATTTTAGTGCTAATGTGGGTCTCGGGGTGAATTATAAATTCTCGCCTAAAGTACAATTCAACTTAGAGCCTGTGTTTAAATATCAACTGAATACATTCTCTGAGACAGATGGTACTTTTAACCCCTATTCCTTAGGTATATACAGCGGGCTTAGCTTTAGATTTTAAATAGTACGGGCATTGTACAGTTTTAAATCGGCCAAAATAACTTCGCGCACTTCTTCTCTAAGGGTAGACTTGTCCTCTGCCCCCAAAATACCCGTTTCAAAAAATTCATGCACCTTGGCCCTAGTCCTTCCCGGACCTCCACTAAAAAAGGTGAACGAAAATCGTTTTTTGTTATCGTAAAAAGTAATGGGAACTATAGGTATTTTATGTGCTATGGCCATTTTAAAAGCGCCGTCTTTAAAAGAGTCCAAAATCACGGTCTCTTCTGGCACGCCACCCTCGGGAAAAATACAAATGCTCAGACCCTGTTGTAGGCGTCTTTGGGCCCTTCTATAAACGCCGGTCCTGCTTTGCGTATCCTCTCTATCTACCATGATACATACCCGTTTATAAAAAAATCCAAAAACAGGTATTTTCACCAGTTCTTTCTTGCCAACGAACACAAAGGGGTTTTTACTAACGTAGAGCATGAGCATTATATCCAACATACTAGTATGGTTGGCGACCAACATGTAGCTCTGCCCTTTTAAAATAGGTTGTTCAAAGGTAACGCTAGGAGGGCATCCCATGCCATAAAGTATTGGTTTTGCCCAAAGATTACGTGCCAACCAAAAGAACTTAGGGTACCAAGCTTCCCTAGAAACAGAAACTAGTAGTAAGGGAAAGAAAATGAATATGGGGATAGCCACCATGATATAGAACCAAATACGGTAAAAAGTCTGGCCTATACGCTGAACCATTTTGAGCATAAATCAAAAATAGTTATTTCGGTTCTTATTTTTTGATTTGTTTTATCTTTACTCGCTTAGAATACGACAGCAATGGCAAGAATTTTAACGGGAATACAGAGTACGGGAACACCTCATCTAGGCAATATCCTCGGCGCTATTATTCCCGCCATACAAATGGCACAGAACCCCAAGAACGAATCTTTTCTCTTTATAGCGGATATGCATTCGCTAACACAAATAAAGAATGGTACTGAATTACGGAACAATACCTATGCTACCGCGGCCACTTGGCTTGCCTTTGGTCTGGATATAGAAGAAACCGTATTCTACAGACAAAGCGATGTACCCCAAGTAACAGAACTGGCTTGGTATCTCAGCTGTTTCTTTCCTTACCAAAGATTAACACTGGCACATTCCTTTAAGGACAAAGCCGATCGCTTGGAAGATGTAAATGCCGGACTCTTTGGTTATCCTATGCTCATGGCAGCGGATATTTTGCTGTACGATGCCAACATCGTTCCAGTAGGGAAAGACCAATTACAACACTTGGAGATGACTCGGGACGTTGCCTCTCGTTTTCATGCGCAACTAGGCGAAACCTTTATACTACCCGATGCAAAAGTTCAAGAAGAAACCATGTATGTTCCCGGAACGGATGGGGCCAAGATGAGCAAGAGCAAGGGCAATCTGATCAATCTTTTTCAAACGGATAAAAAACTTCGTAAGCAGATTATGGGCATTCAGACTGATAGTACGCCTATGGAAGACCCCAAAGATCCTGCTAAGGATAATGTGTTCGCTCTTTATAAAATACTGGCTTCCCAACCTCAAATAGAGGAGATGAGCGCTAACTATTTGGCAGGAAATTACGGTTACGGCCATGCAAAACAGGCGCTCTACGAGGTTATTTTGAACAAGTTTGAAGAGCCCCGTGAAAAGTTTGAATATTATATGAACAACCTCAACGATGTAGATGAGGCACTCGCCCTTGGTGCTGAAAAGGCCAAGAAGGTAGCCGATGGCGTTTTGCAAAGAGTGAGGGAAAAGTTAGGGTATTAGGCCTCCCCTAGCCCCTCCAAAGGAGGGGGATTAATTAAGTCCAATATTTTGAGAAAAATTAAGGAACCGACCTAGTAGTCGGTTCTTTAACAATACACTACTCAGGAATAGCAGCCCTATAGGGTTCAAAGGCCTTGTTTTAACGACAGGTGCCTATATATCATCTAATTCGAAAGTTGTTTTCTCTTTGGTAAACTAATCGGTTTGTAAATAATTAAATTGCTTCGAATAATTTTCCTGGTAACGGACGAATAACGCCCTTCATTTCCATGGTCAACAAGGTAGATGAAGTCTTAAAAATGGGCAGCTTACACTCTAAAGCGATAGTGTCCAAAAGTTGCTTGCCATTATTTTGTAGATAGTTGTACATCGTTTGTTCTAGGTCGTCCAAGGTTACAAATAATTGCTTTTGTACCGTTTTCGTTTCCTTTTCCTCCAAATCCCAATCCAATAAATAAATGAGGTCCGCCGCAGATGTCAACATATGGGCCTGCTGTTTTTTAATCAGGTTATTGCAACCTAGACTATATTTGTCCGAAGCTCTTCCGGGTACTGCAAAAACATCCCTGTTGTAGCTGTTCGCAATATCGGCAGTGACCAAGCTACCCCCTTTCTCGGCAGATTCTACCACTATCGTAGCCTCACTCATTCCTGCTATAACCCGATTTCGTTTTAGAAAATTCTCCCGTTCCGGATTACTTGTACTCCAAAATTCAGTATAAAAACCACCATTGGCACAAACCTCTGTCTGGTATTTGGCATGCACTTTAGGGTATATCTGGTTTAACCCATGCGCTAAACAGCCAATAGTCTGCAACCCGTGTTTCATAGCTTCTCGCTGAACACAGATATCCACTCCATAGGCGAATCCGCTTACTATAATAGGGTTAAGGGGCGCAATGTCCGCAATGAACTGTTCACAAAAAGCCGTTCCGTAACTCGTAATATTCCGCGTACCCACAACACTGATCACTTTTCGTTTTTCCAAAGCTATTTTCCCTTTTTTGAACAAAAGAATGGGGCTATCGATACAATGCTTTAAATAATCCGGATAATCATCGTCCTTAAAATAGTTGACTTCTATAGCATTCGTATTGCAATATGTATACTCTTTTTCCGCAGCTTCTAAGTGTGCCGCATCGAACAAATGCTTTATGGTCTGGGTGCCAATACCATCAATTTTGAGCAATTGATGCCGTTTAGCCTCAAAAATTGCCGCTGGACTACCACAATGTGCAATTAACTTTTTAGCGATTACATCTCCAATATTAGGAACATGTTGCAATCTTAAAATTGCAATCAACTCAGCCGTAGTATGTTGGAAATTTATCATGACAGCCCACAAAATACTACAAAAATTAATGTTAATAAAAAGTTATCCTATGAGTTTCTATGCCTCTATTTTTTTTTGATATTTGCCTCATATGGTACTAGAACACTATATCAGCGACTTGCTATACAGGTACAATTGTGTGGTGGTCCCAAATTTTGGGGCTTTCCTTACACAAAAGATAGCTGCACGCATCAATGATACTACAAACACCTTTTTTGCCCCTTCAAAGTCTATTGCGTTCAACGAGCAGTTGATTACCAATGATGGCCTTCTGGTCTCCCATATAGCACAATCGGAAAAAATTACTTTTGAGGATGCACTTTCACAAATTGAAGGGATTACTAAAAAATGGAGCCAGAAATTAACAGAAGGTGAAAAATTAAGCTTGTCAAAAATTGGTCTGTTATGGACCGGTGCGGAAAATAAGGTACAATTTCAACCTTCATCAGAGGTTAATTATTTGACATCTTCCTTTGGCCTATCATCTTTTAATTCAATTCCCGTAACACGCGAAGTTTTAAAAGAGGAAATTATTGCTTTGGAAGAGGACATTCCGTTTATCATAAGTCCTGAAAAACGAGAAACCACATCTTTTCGGCCCTATTTAAAATATGCGGGAATTTTACTCTTGGCCTTGTCTACAGGTCTTACGGGATATCGTGCCTATGAAAAAGGCATGGTTAACGAGCGGTTAGTTAGGCAAGACGCTCAAAAAGAAGTGACCCGGCAGATACAAGAGGCTACTTTTTTCAATACTGCGCCCTTAGAATTACCTACCGTAAATGTAGATGCCGTTTCTACCGTAGAAAACAATACGGCCCGTCATCATATTGTTGCCGGAGCTTTCCGTGTTAAGGCGAATGCTGACAGAAAAATAGCCACACTACAACAAAAAGGCTATAAGGCCGCATACTATGGAACCAATGCCTATGGTCTTCACATGGTGACCTACGACCGTTACGAAAATGCGCAGGAGGCTTTGAGCGCATTAAGAGAAATTAAGCGAACGCAATCCTCGGACGCTTGGTTACTTTCTGAAAAGTAAGGTCGGCTACCGTCCCAAGGAGAATATTTTGAAATTCTACCTGCTTTTTTCTTTTACCGAATACCGCCCAAAAATCTCTTTTTGACACGTATCTTTGTATGGAAAAATTTAATGCAATGGAAGCCAAAACACCTTCAGATTCTAGAACTACAATGACCGATATGGTGCTCCCCAGTGAGACCAACCCACTGAACAATTTGTTCGGGGGGGAACTTTTGGCACGTATGGATCGCGCTGCAAGTATTGCCGCTAGAAGACACAGTCGTCGTATTACCGTTACGGCTTCTGTGAATCACGTTGCTTTTAACAGGGCAGTGCCCGTAGGTAGCGTAGTGACCGTGGAAGCTGCCGTTTCCCGTTCTTTTAGGACCTCAATGGAGGTTTATATTGATGTTTGGATGGAAGATCGTTTTAGCGGCGAGCGCACTAAAGCGAACGAAGCCATTTATACTTTTGTGGCCGTGGACGAGACTGGTAAGCCCACAGAAGTACCGCAACTCTCTCCGGACACCGATTTGGAGAAAGAGCGTTTTGCAGGAGCTCTAAGAAGAAAACAACTGAGCCTTGTTCTCGCTGGGAAAATGAAACCCAATGAAGCCACAGAATTACGTGCTTTGTTTATAGCCCCCTAGGACTCCAAGCGGGAATATATTATAAACTTTGAAAAGGTTAAATTAAAAGTCAAAATGGTCTGGGTGTGGTCCAATACGTTCCCCTCTGTCCAAACTATCTAAGTATGTTACATCTTCCTCGGAAAGTTCAAAGTCAAAAATAGCAGCGTTGGAAGCAATACGATTTTTGTGGACTGATTTTGGAATGGTCACCACTCCCTTCTGAAGGTTCCAACGCAGTATCACCTGAGCTACGGATTTGTTGTACTTATCCGCCAATTCCTTGCAGATATCCAAGTCAAAAACCTTACCCTGCATAAAGGGCGACCACGCTTCATACTGAATGGTATTTTTATTGCAGAAATCGATTAAATCCTGCTGTACTACATAGGGGTGAAATTCCATTTGGTTTACCATAGGTGTCACCTTACAATCGCTCAACACCTCTTCTAGATGATGCTGCAAAAAATTGCTTACGCCAATTGCCCTTACCTTCTTCTCGGCATATAAATGTTCCAAAGCTTTCCACGTGTCCTTGAATTTACCTGCTACGGGCCAATGGATAAGATAAAGGTCTAAATAATCCAATTGCAATCGTTCCAAACTATCCGTAAAAGCCTTTATAGTACTATCATAACCTTGGTCTGCGTTCCACACTTTACTAACAACGAAAATTTCTTCCCTAGCTACAGCACTTTCCTTAATTCCTTTACCAACGCCCTCTTCATTTTTATATACCGATGCCGTATCTATATGCCAATACCCTATTTCTAATGCGTCTTTAACCGAATCGACCACCTCCTGCTCGTTATCGGCTTGGTAAGTACCCAAACCAAGGTAGGGCATTGCTACGCCATTATGTAGCGTAAAAGTTCCTTTGATATCTGTTATTGTATTTCTATTCATCTATTCTTTTTCTAAAGTTGATACACCCATTCCTCAGGGTTCAGTCTGGACGTATCCTGATATAAATAAAATTTTAAGCGTGTCTGTCCGTTAGTTTTGTTGGTGTATATAGTACCCAATTCTTCTTTAATCCCCACTTTATCCCCTTTTTTTACATAAAGTTCTGCCAAATTATAATAGGTACTGATAAAATTACCATGTTTAATCTGCACCCCTTTATTTCCACCCGGAACGGCTAAAATAGCAATGACCTCCCCTTCAAAAATTGCTCGCGCCTTGACACCGGGGTCGGTGGCAATAATTACGCCGTTGCTCTGATGCTTAATGCCGGGATATACGGCGTCTTTATAAATACCAAAACCCTGACTTTTTATTCCTTTCTCCACAGGCCAAATAAGCTTACCCTTATTAGAGGAAAAGTTCTTGGCGATTAACGTAGCCTCAGGAGTAAGTGCAAACTTACTAGCACTGGTACTCTTCTTTCCGGACTTCTTGTTAGAGGCAGCTATGGCGCTTCGAATAAGCTTTTCAATCTGTTGGTCTATTTTTCGTGCTTCCCGTTTTTTCTTGTTAATGGCACTACTATATTTACTTTCGTTCTTGCGTATAGTTCCTAAAAGTGCTTTTTGCTCCTGTATTTCTCCAAAGAGCTTATTTTTGGCCTTTCTATTCTGTGCCAATAATACTTCTTTTACTTTTCGTTCTTCATTAAGGTCACTGTTCAGTCGTGTTAGTTCATCCGTTTTTGCAATAATCTGAGCCCCCTGCTCTTTTCTGTAGTCGGTATACTGTTTCATATACTGTAAGCGCTTAAATGCTTGAAAAAAGCTTTCCGAGGACAATAGGAACATTAACCTGTTCTGTTTGGATTTATTCTGATACGACTTCTGTATCATTTTAGCGTATTGGTCTTTTATCTCTTGTAATTCGCTCTTCAGCTTACCAATATTCCTGATGTTGGTGTTGATCTGTCTGTTCAGTAGGTTAGATTGTTGGTTGGTAACCCGAATCAATTGCTGCCTTACGATAATTTTTTTATCCAAGGCTTCCATTTGGTCCAAAACGTTTCCTTTTTCCTTCTTTTCCGCAAAAAGCAGGCGATTGATATCCCGGATTTCATTTTGAAGCTGCTCTCGCTTCTCTTCTAAGGCTTTCTGTTCGCTAGTTTGCCCATATAAGTCCTGGGTCAGCACGACCAGCATAAAAAGAACTATCTTAAATGTTACCGCTTTAAAATACATCTTACTCCAGTACTATTTCTTCGTATCCCTTGGGAATTTTATAAGGGAAATTCAAGGTCCTGTTCAACTCTAAATTTCGATACTCCAACTGAATCCTATTCTCCGTATTCTTCTCCACGGCATTGATGTTAATGGTGTTGGGCAATACCTCATCACCAATACGCTGGTAATTCTCATATTTGATTTCTAGCAAACGTTTCTTTAAGGGCTGCGAAAGTTGCTGGGAGGCCATTTTAAAATTTTTGGGCTCTATTTCAAAAAGTGTTTTATAAAGTACCTCGTTAGCCCTTGGAAAAAGTCTGTAGTGCTCCCCGGTTATAGAAGCTTCGTATTTTCTTTCCCTTAAATCTAACAGCGCTTGTCCTAAGAGTAAGTTCTGGACAGTCTTAAAATCTACTTCCGTTCCCAACAGGTCGCTTAAATAGGAAAAATCCCCATCAAAATACTCATTCTGTAATTTGTTATAAAAAGAGACTTTATTTGGGGTAATGTAGGCCTTAACAATACCCAAGGGAGCGCTCATCCAAATAGCTTTATCCTTTTCCAGGCGAAGGCTTACGGAAAAACTCTGCGAGTCCTCACCATCGGTATAATCGATTTTGACCTTTCCGCTTAAGGTTTTAAATGTGGGCTGGTTTTGATAATGGGCCCTTATGATTGACTTGGACGACAAACCCTCATCTACCGTACCATCCGACACCAATTTTGTGCTTTTGCAAGACAAAACGAAAAGTGTAAGAATACCATAAAGGAAAGGTTTTAGGTATGTATTTATTTTCCCTCTCATAACTTAAAATCCGGGTTTAATCTTACTAAGGTACATATTTGCCTTTGATGGATTGCTTATAGCACTATAGGCATCTGATAGTTCCTTGTAAATTTTATTGGCCAAGGCAATATCGTTGATCAAATAATCCAAAGCTACTTCCAACAACTCAATTGCATCTCTGTGCTTTTTGTTTCTGTTCAGTGCATATCCGCTAGCGTAATAAAAATAGGGTTGTGAAGGATAGCTCTCTAAAGCTTCCTCTGTTAATTGCACTAGGCCTAAATTGCCGCCGTTCATTTTCATCAGCCCCTTTATTCTCATTTTATAATTTTCTATGCTGTTGGACGTATTGTTTCTTGCCGTTGCCGTATAGGAAACCGTTTGTTTGTTTGCGTCTTTCTTCTGGAGGGAGTCGTTTATTTTTTGCTCTAGGTCCATCCTGTTCTTTGAGCTTTCAAGTGTTTTTAGAACCGCAAGCGCAGCTTCTAATTTGCCATCCTTGAAATAGATTTGAGCAAGATTTTCCTTCAGTACCGCATTATTGTACGGAATTAGATTTTCTAAGGAACGTATAGTATTTCCTTGTTTCCCCACTATGGTATTTAAAGTATGCAAATACCAGTAGTTTTCAGGCTCACTGTTCAAGGCCTCAATTGCATATTCCTGTGCAAGTATATTTTTTTTATCTAAATGATAGCTCTTTGCAAGTTCATAGGCAACCACCTTGTTTTCTGGTTGTAATCGTTTGCATTCCAGCAAAAAATTAATGGCCCTGTCGTAGTTCTGAATTCCTTTCTGTTTTAATGCCTCAAAGAAGTTTTCTTGAAAATCATCGGAATAGTCCTCTAAAAACACCTCTGCACTTTCTTCTACCCTAATTTCATTTTCCTCTTGAGCATAAGAAAGAGCTGGAACAAAATTTATTCCTAAAAAAAGCAACAAAAAAATACATTCATTCTTCATACCTTAACATAAATTACCCCTTTGGGGGTTAGGGGGCTTTTACTTTACTCCAGTACTACCAAAACCACCTTCTCCTCTCACCGTACTTGACAATTCCTCTACCTGTTCCCAAGTTGCACGCTCATGTTTTGCGATGACCATTTGTGCAATACGTTCTCCATTTTCAATGGTAAAAGCCTCATTGGAAAGATTTATAAGGATTACTCCGACCTCGCCCCTATAGTCAGCATCAATCGTGCCAGGGGCATTCAATACCGTAATCCCCTTTTTAGCTGCCAAACCACTTCTAGGTCTTACTTGTGCTTCAAAGCCGATTGGGAGTTCCATAAAAAGGCCTGTTTTTATAATTGTGCGCTCCATAGGTCTCAAAACAACGGGTTCTTGAATACTTGCTCTTAAATCCATACCAGCCGAAGCATTGGTTTCGTAATGTGGCAAAGCGTGGTCTGATTTATTAATGATTTTTATATTCATTTCTTTATGATTATTTTTTTGAGGTTTTCTCCTTCCAGTCTATAGGTCAGGCCAAGGAAAATAAGCAACAAGATTATTCCCACGAAAAGGTTTCTATCAAAAATGTAAAATGATAGGATAGAAAACAAGATGGAGATTCCTAAATAAAAGATAATTTTTCTGAAATTATAGGGTATGGGATAATACATGCGTCCAAAATAAAAGGACAACAACATCATTGTTCCGTACGCCGTCAGTGTAGCAACCGCAGAAGCCATATAACCAAAATAGGGAATAAAGACAAAATTGATAATGATGGTAAGCACCGCACCGATCATAGAAATATAAGCCCCGTATTTTGTTCTGTCCGTTATTTTGTACCATACGGATAGATTGTGATAAATACCTAAGAAGAAACTTGCCAGTACTATCAATGGCACAATGGGCATGGCATCCCAATAGGATTCGTCTAGCACAATCAATCGCTTTAAAACATCAGCAAAAACGACAACCGTCAATAGAATAATACTTCCCAATACCACAAAATAATTTGTAATCTGAGCATAGGCCTTCTGCGGATTTTTGGTTTCGGAATGACTAAAGAAAAAAGGCTCTATTCCCATTCTAAAAGCCGTGGCGAACAGGGTCATGAAAAGCGCTAATTTATAGCAGGCAGAGTACTTCCCCATTTCACTTTTAGCAATATCCGCCGGAAGCAATTCTGATAATAAATATCGGTCAAAAACCTCATTTATGGTAAATGCAATACCCGCCACCATAACCGGCATGGCATAGGTGAGCATTCTTCGCCACAAATTCGTATCAAAGCGGTAAGAAGGTCTTTTATAAACACCCAGCATTAATAGCAAGGTGATGGCGCTAGCAATAAGATTGGAGACTAGGATAAAAGAAATTTCGAAATTTGGAACGTAGATTCCGCTGAAAATACTCGAAGTGTCCCCCTTAGCTATTTTAGGCAGCAGAATTAAGAAAAAGAGATTGAGACCTAAATTAATCGCTACGTTCAGAATTTTGATTACTGCATAACGCATGGGCTTTTCATTAGCCCTCAGTAATGCAAATGGTATAATTACCAAAGCGTCCAAAGCCAAGATACCCAGCACAAAATTCATGTATTCCGTATCTATATTCAGTGCCCTGGCAATACTTCCCTTAAAGACGAGGCCAACCAAAACGAACAACAGTGTAGAAGCTCCTAAAGAGAGTAGCGAGGTGGATATCACGTTTGCCCTGTTTTCCGCTTCCTTATAAAAGCGAAAAAAGGCAGTTTCCATTCCATAGGCCAAGAAAACATTGAAAATGGCGAACCATGAAAAAATTAAGGTGACATCACCGTAAGTACCAGGAGGCATTACGGAGGTATAGATGGGCACTAGCAAAAATGACAGCATCCTAGGTAAAACGGTTGCCAAGCCATAAATGGCTGTTTGCTTAAAAAGTTTTTTCAGCGGATTCAAACACCTAACATTAAGGCCTCAAAAGTACCCAATTACGGTGGTTAAACAAAGTTAGTTTTTTGGTTTCCCCTTGTATAATAGGGGTTGTTTTTCTTTTATCCCTGTTATCTTGGTCTATTTTAACTTTCCATTTTCGGTATAACTGAGAACCGCATCGGTAGCCCCTAATTTCAAAGCTATGGTTTCAGCCGACCCCCCTTTGGAATTCGGTATTTTGGCCATAGCGTAATTTGCGCCGTCAACTTGTTCCATGGTCACTGGAGCTTGCTTTCCCCTGAAGAAAATTTCTTTCATTACTACATCACTTGCATTATCTATAGTAACGGGAATTTTAACCGCAATACCGCTCCCACTACTTTCCAAACCACCACTATATACCTGGCAGGACGCATTCCCTAATTCAAACGGAATTTCCGTTTGTAATTTTTTTTGTGAAGAACAGCTAAAAAGTCCCAAGAGCATAATGCAGATTATATATTTAAAACGTCCCATGTACATCTCTTATTTGGTTTTTGTAAAGATATGTGAATATGTGTTAATTTCAGTCACTTACCATAAAACCAAAAGTGATGCCAATAGTACGATTAAAAGAGACTATTGTTGCAACCGCTTTATTTCTTGCATTTCTTTTTGTATTTGCTTGGCAATGAAAATACCCAAAACAATTAATGATACTAGACCGGATATTATTATGTACGTATAAAATCCAGAAGACAAATTAGCTTTAAAAAGTGGCAAGAGTATTAGAAACCCAACAACATACCCCAGAACAATTGCGGGTGTCCATATAAAATGAACATTTTTCCTGCATTTATAATAACTAATAAGGGCATTCTTATAGTCGTTGTAATTTGAAAGGGTATTCAATCTTCCTAGTTGTTTTATACTTAAAACTTCCAGTAACATACGAATCAACAGTGTACCTACCATTAGGGCCAGGCCTAAAATAACTTGATTGTTTTCATATCCGGAGATATAGATAAAAAAGACTATTAATATTATCGCTGTAATGGCAAGGATCACATTCGTAATTTTTTGCTTATCCTTTACTCTTTTTATTCCTTGTAACAACTCTTTAAATCCTTGCTCAGTGGCTTCCGCCCCTGGCTGATTTTTCCAATTTGATTGTAACTTCTCAAAATTATTCATTGTTTACGCATTTTGTTAATTGACTTTTGATCCGATGTATTCGTGTGCGGATTGCTTCGTGTTTTATTCCTATGATTTCAGAAATCTCTTTTTGTGGCAAACCCTCGAGCTCCAATAAAATAATGGCCTTGTTGGTTTCAGATAAGGTATTGATACATCCATATAACTGCACTAACATTTGATGCTTTTCCTCTCCCGAATAGGCCTCATGGCGTTCAGGAATATCCTTTATATCGTAGTTAATTCGATGCTTTTTCTGCTTCCTGAGTTGCGTAAGGCAGGTATTTACTGTGATTCTATAAATCCAGCTTCCAATACCACTTTCATTACGGAACTGTTCCAAGTTCTCCCAAATTTTAATGAATACATCCTGCGCTACATCTTTCGCCAAGGCCTGGTCTCCAGAAACGTATCCCATACACAACCGCATCACCTTAGGGTAATTATCCCTATAAATTTCCTTATATCTTTCTTCTGATGGGGTCATTAGTTCTCTAAGCTATGAAACAATTTTTCTTGAAACCAACTAGGATTGTCATACATGACAAAATGTGCAGTTCCTTCCGCAAATTCTAGATTATAGTCTTCCAGATTAGCGTATTGTTTAGCGTAGGTGCTTTTGGCCATTTCTAGGCCGTAGGGTTCCGTTGCGGCCAAAATGGTGACCGGAATATTTATTTTGGCAATATCGGCTCTTAAATCGAGCTTTAATAAATCGGTATACCCATAAACATAGGTTTCCCTATCTGCCTTTAGCATCCAATTCTTGACTAGGGCCTTTTTCTCCTTATTTAGGGTCATTCCGGAAGCCATTTGCTCTGCCATGGCTTCAAATGCCCCAGCCTCCATGGAAAGCATTTGTTTGTTCCAAGCACTTTCGTAGGCGAGGGCTTCACTGTCATAGTTAGATATCATAAGCGCCCCGGTCGCAGGTAGTGCATCTATAATAATTAGTTTTGAAAGGGCGTGCTCATTTTCGGTAGCCAACCAAAGGCCTAAGGTTCCGCCGAGACTATGCCCCAGAACAACTACATTTTTAAGATTTTGATTTTTAATATAACTTTCTACGCCTTCCTTTATTTTTGGGAACCAAGGTTTTTCAACTGCAGGAACCTCTCCAAAGCCAGCAAAGGTAAAAACATGGCATTCGTAATCTTTAGAAAGTGCTGCCACCGTAGCTTCCCACACTTCTCCTGTGCACGTGAATCCTGGGAAAAGTAATATAGGCAGACCTTTACCTTTTACCGCTACTTCAAAAGGGTATTGCTGTGCGGTACTGCATAATGTGATCAGTAAAATGCTTAACGTGAGTATTCTTCGAATTGTTTTCACAATATATATTTTTAAATGATTTTCCCTTTAGATGACAATTCTTAGAAATGTTACATTTAAAATGTCCAGAAATCAAAAAAACTTTATTCGGTAAATAACTTCGGGTCAAGCCCATGAGACATTTGAGGCAAAACCAACAATTATTTCAAAGCCGGCATCGGGGCATAGTAAATCTTGATTATCGAGTAAACGACCCGCTTTAAAACCGATGTAGTTGAAGGAGAATACTAAGCTACTTCAGTTATTTCGTCCGAGAGGTTTATGCGTTTCATGGCTAAAGAGGCAAATAAAAAGGCAATGAACAAGAAAAAGGCAGCTAAGGTATAAGAAGCTCCCGGATAATAAATATCGCTTTCAGAACGAATGAAATAATAGAAAACAGGCGAGAAAATCAGTTGACCCAATATGGCCGTTACACTTATTAGGCCTGTAATGGCTCCCTGTAGATTGCCCTGCTCCTTTTCAGAAACTTGATTGGATATAACTCCTTGAACGGTAGGTCCGGCGACACCTCCCAGAGCATACGGAATTAAAAAGGCGTACAACATCCAAGGTTCGGACGCTAGAGAGAAGAGAAACATCCCAACTGTCCATAACAGGAAACCTGATATAACAACGGTTCTTTTCCCAAATTTTTTCACAAGTACTCCCACTAAAAATCCTTGGGCTATAGCTACCAGAAGCCCAACTACCATGAGAGAAATCCCTATTTCCCTCGGGCTCCAGTCATATCGTTCAATACCATAATACGACCATGTAGAAGGTAGTGCCTGGCCTGCAAGATTTGCTAGGAAGAAAGCAAATATTAAAAGTAGCACCCCTTTATAGTTCCGAAGACTCACTAAGGAAACCCCAGGAATCATCTTTAATACATTTATGGACCTTCTATTCTCTAGCGTTAACGATTCTGGAACAAAAAACCATCCAAAAAGAAAATTCGAAAAGGTTAGTCCCGCTGCAATATGGAAAGGCAGCCTAATGTCTAATTCTCCAAAAAAACCGCCAATTCCAGGTCCAATGATAAATCCCAATCCAAAAGCTGCCCCGATGAGACCAAAATTCTTGGCCTTTTCTTCCTTGGTACTGATATCTGCAATGTAAGCCGATGCAACTGTGAAACTTGCGCCGGTAATTCCCGCAAGGAACCTTCCTAGAAATAACCAAGTAATAGTGGGCGCCCAGGCATGTATTACATAGTCTATACTTAATCCTAAAAGTGCTATTAAAAGAATAGGCCGTCTTCCGAATCTATCGGAAATTTCCCCAAGAACGGGTGAGAACAAAAATTGCATTCCAGCAAAAGCGGTAGTTAGCCACATCCCGTAGATAACGGCCATGGCGGTACCCTCACCTGTTAATTCCATTATCAAATCCGGAATTATGGGCAGAATTATTCCTATGCCTATAACGTCTACAAGAATGGTGATAAAAATAAAGAGTAGTGCCGTTTTCTTTGATTTCATGGATAGGGCAAAAATCGGCAAAAAAATAATCCTAGAAAGGAATCTGAAGATGAAAGGTTACAATTTTTAGTATATTCCACTTGAACACCTATTCTTTTAAAAAACAAAAGATGAAAAAACTACACTTTACGACAGTACATCTTCTAGCCTTACTACTGACTGTTTCATGTCAACACAAAGAAGTTGAAAAAAAGGTGGCCGAAAAACCGAACATTATTTTCATCATGTCAGATGACCATGCTAACCAAGCCATTAGTGCCTACAGTTCCAGACTAATTGAGACCCCCAATATTGATAGAATTGCAAAAGGAGGTATCAAGTTTACCAATGCCAGCGTTACGAACTCCATCTGTGCCCCGTCTAGAGCAACAATTCTTACGGGCAAACACAATCATATAAACGGAAAGACAGATAATCGACGACCTTTTGATACCACGCAGGTAACGTTTCCCCAAATCTTCCAAAAGGCAGGTTACGAAACCGCCATGTTTGGAAAACTACATTTTGGCAATAATCCAAAAGGGGTAGATGATTTCATGATCTTACCCGGCCAAGGTAATTATATCAATCCCGATTTTAATACTCCCCATGGTGACACTACCATTACGGGTTACGTTACCGATATCATAACCGATATTACCTTAAACTGGTTAGATAAGAAAAGAAATCCCGAAAAACCCTTTATGCTCATGTACCTGCACAAAGCACCACATCGACCGTGGTGGCCCAGTCCAGAAAAGTTTGAAGAATTTTATGGCAAAACATTTCCAGAGCCTACAACATTGTTCGACGATTACAGTAATAGAGGTACAGCTGCGAAAACCGCAGAAATGAATCTACTGCGTCATATGATGTACAATCACGATAGTAAAATCCGCCCTGGACTTACCGAAAAGTTGCAACCAGAACCTGTTGTCCCAGAATTTGAAGGTGGCTTTGACAACCCCTATACCAATAGAGCCACAGATGCCCAAAAAGCGTTGTACGAGCCAATTTTAGATAAAATCAATAAGGACTTTGAAACCAATTGGCCCCAAATGAACGATGAGGAGAAAATGCGTTGGAAATACCAAAGGTACATGCAAGATTATTTGGCCTGTATTTCTTCAGTAGACGACAATGTGGGAAGAGTGTTGGATTATTTGGATGCCAATGGACTATCGGATAATACAATGGTTATCTATACCTCTGATCAGGGCTTTTATTTAGGCGAACACGGCTGGTTCGATAAGCGATTTATATACGATGCGTCCTTTAAAACACCTCTGCTCATTCGGCGGCCTAATAAAATAAAGCCCGGTATTACCAATGAGGAAATGGTACAAAACCTTGACTTTGCCCAGACCATGTTAGAAGCGGCACAAATTGAAGCTCCAAATGATATGCAGGGTGAAAGTTTAATGCCCCTATTGACCTCTAATGATGCCAATTGGACCAGAGATGCCGTATACTACCATTATTACGAATATCCCGCAGTACATCAGGTAAAAAGGCATTATGGTATCGTTACCATTGATTATAAATTAGTCCATTTTTATTACGATGTTGATGAGTGGGAGTTATATGACCGCAAGAAAGACCCAAATGAAATAAACAATGTTTATACCGATCCTGCGTACGCCAACATAGTTGCAGAACTAAAGTTGAAGTTAGAAGATTTACGTAAACACTACGGAGACTCGGATGAACTTAATCAAAAATATATTGATTTAGACTTGGAGCGCAATATGAAGTAAGTGCCCACTTTAAATAGTAATAAAAGCAAAAAACCTCACATTTCTGTGAGGTTTTATTTTCTTTAGTACTGTTGGAGACATTCTTGCCTAGTCAACAATTTTAATGAAAATATACTGAATTTTCTGCGTTTAGTTATTCAACGCTTCGGCTCCACCAACGATTTCCAAAATTTCATTTGTAATTGCAGCCTGTCTTGCCTTATTGTAGGTAAGTTTTAATTGGTCTCTGAGCTCGGTGGCATTATCGGTCGCTTTGTGCATTGCTGTCATACGCGCACCATGTTCACTGGCAAAAGAATCTCTTATTCCCTTATATAATTGTGTCTTTAAGGACTTTGGAATCAATTGTTCTACGATTTCCTCTTTGGATGGTTCAAAAATATAATCCGCACTTGCGTTCTCCTCTCCTTCAATAGGAACAATTGGTAAAAATTGCTCTGTCATGATAATCTGGGTTGCGGCATTTTTAAACTTATTGTAAACAATTTCAATACGGTCATAAGAACCATTTGTGAATTGCTCCATTAAGCTTTCGGCAATAGCAGCGCTGCAATCAAAGGTTAGGTCGTCATATATATCGCTGTGGTTTGCAATAACAGTATAATTCTTGCCTAAAAAGTCGTTAGCTTTCTTTCCAATAGCAACAAAATCTACTTGTTTGCCCGCATACGCTTCCTCTGCCAAGTATGAACATTGTTTAAGTATATTGGTATTAAAAGCGCCACACAATCCTCTGTTTGACGTAATACCTACCACTAATACCTTGTTCACGGAGCGATTATCAGAAAACTTACTTCCGGAATCAGCGTCCAGACTTGCACTTAGGCTTTGTAATAATTCCGTAAGCTTATCCGCATAAGGTCTCATGGCCGTAATGGCATCTTGCGCTTTTTTCAATTTTGCAGCAGAAACCATTTTCATGGCACTGGTAATCTGCATAGTTGATGAAACTGATGCTATCCTATTACGTATCTCCTTTAAATTGGCCATTTTTCTAGTATTTAGTCATTAGTAATTAGGACTTATTCGGTTCTTAATACTGACTACTTAGTACTTATTTCAATTGACTAGTTATATTTTGCAGACAAATCTTTACAAACAGCGGTCAAAATCTCAGTTACCTCATCTGTAAGTTTCCCTGCTTTTAACGTATCTAAAACATCTCTGTGTTTAGCGTTTAAGAACTCTATGAAATCTCGCTCAAATTCTTTTACCTTTTCAACAGGTACGTCTCTAAGTAAGTTTTTGGAACCTGCATAGATAATAGCAACTTGGTCTTCTACGGTAAATGGATCGTTCTGTGCTTGCTTAAGGATTTCAACATTTCTACGTCCTTTTTCGATGACGTTCAGTGTAGCGGCATCCAAATCAGAACCAAACTTTGCAAAAGCTTCCAGTTCACGGAACTGAGCTTGATCTAGTTTTAATGTACCTGCTACCTTTTTCATGGATTTAATCTGAGCATTACCTCCAACACGTGATACGGAAATACCTACGTTAATAGCCGGACGCACACCTTGGTTGAATAAATCTTGCTCCAAGAATATCTGTCCGTCCGTAATTGAAATAACGTTAGTTGGAATATAAGCTGATACGTCACCCGCCTGCGTTTCAATAATAGGAAGTGCGGTTAATGAACCACCACCTTTTACAATTGGTTTAAGCACGTCTGGTAAATCGTTCATCTCCTTGGCAATCGCATCATTGTTGATGACTTTTGCGGCACGCTCCAATAATCTAGAGTGCAGGTAGAAAACATCCCCAGGATAAGCCTCACGTCCCGGTGGTCTTCTTAACAACAAAGAAACTTCACGGTAAGCAACTGCCTGTTTGGATAAATCATCATATATAATCAATGCAGGACGACCTGTATCCCTGAAATATTCTCCAATAGAGGCCCCTGCAAAAGGAGCATAAACCTGCATTGGCGCTGGGTCAGAAGCGTTAGCAGCTACAATAGTTGTATACGCCATTGCACCTTTGTCCTCCAATACTTGGGCAATCCCAGCAACGGTAGATGCTTTTTGGCCAATTGCCACATAAATACAATAAACCGGTTCCCCTGCATCGTAAAATTCTTTTTGGTTCAAAATGGTATCGATACAAACCGTAGTCTTACCGGTCTGGCGGTCACCAATAACCAATTCTCTTTGTCCTCTACCTACAGGAATCATGGCGTCAATTGCCTTGATACCTGACTGCAATGGCTCTGTTACTGGTTCACGGAAAATAACCCCTGGTGCCTTACGCTCCAGTGGCATTTCATATGTTTTACCGGAAATAGGTCCTTTACCATCGATAGGAGTTCCTAATGTGTTTACCACACGGCCAACAATTCCTTCCCCAACATTGATAGATGCGATACGTTGGGTACGTTTTACGGTAGCTCCTTCCCCAATAGCTTTGGATGGACCCAATAGTACAACCCCAACATTATCTTCTTCCAAGTTTAGAACGATTCCTTCCAAACCACCTTCGAATTCAACTAATTCACCATATTGTGCATTTGCCAAACCGTAGACTCTGGCGATACCATCACCTACTTGCAATACGGTTCCTACTTCATCTAAAGTAGCGGTTGCATCAAAACCTGATAATTGTTGTTTTAAAATTGCTGAAACTTCAGCGGCTTTTACTCCTGCCATGTTTTTATATATATAAGATAAAAGACGTAAAACGTAAAACGTTAGCGCCTAATAAAAGTTATTTATAAACTGTTTGTAAATTCTCTTTTAATATTATTCAGTTTGTTCGCGATACTAGCATCATACTGCAAATCTCCAACACGTAATACGAACCCGCCGATGATACTTTCATCAACTTTATTTTCGATAGTCACTTCTTTTCCGGTAATAGAGGTCACTTGCTTTAAGATTTTCTTTTCCAAAGTAGCGTTCATAGGAACTGCAGTAGTAACGAAGGCTACATCTTTTCCTTTTAGTTGTTCATTAAGGATAATGTATTTTAAGGCAACCTCGTTTAGCATAGTCACCCGTTTATTATCCACTAACATTGTAATTAAACCTTCTGAAATGGCATTACTTCCCTTAAAAATTTTATGAAGGGCTTCTTTTTTAGACGTACTGGAAATAACCGGACTAGCCAACATATCTCTTAACTCCTTACTTTCAGAAACTGTCGCCACAACTGCACGCATATCTTTTTCAACGGAATCAGTAGCTTTATTGTCTACTGCCAAATCCAAGATTGCTTTTGCATAACGTATGGCTGCTCTAGATTCGCTCATTCTTAATTCAATTTGATATCGCCCAACATTTCATCTACTAGCTTCAACTGCTTGTCCTTACCTGATAATTCCGATTTGATTACCTTCTCCGCAATAGAAACTGAAAGTTCGGCTACTTGAGTCTTTATATCGGCTACAGCAGCTTTCTTTTCGCTCTCAATGGTTGCCTTGGCTTGCTGTATCATTTTATCACCTTCAATCTTTGCCTGTTCCTTGGAATCTGCAACCATCTTCTCTCTTATTTCACGCGCCTCCTTCAGCAAAGCTTCCCGTTCTGCACGAGCCTCTTTTAAAAGATTTTCACTATCCGCCGTTACGTTCTGCATTTCTTTCTTAGCGTTCTCAGCGGCTGCCAATGCATCTTTTATACCGTTCTCACGTTCATTAACCGCATTAAGTATGGGTTTCCACGCAAATTTACGCAACAACAACAATAAGCCTACAAACAGTAATGTTTGCCAAAAAAACAAGCCTAAAGAAAATTCGTTCAATAATTTTTCCATGATAAATAAGTTCTATGTGTTTTAATTTTTAAGAAACACTGACCGCAACCAACCGTTACGGTCAATGAACTTTAGATTTGTTAGGATGCAAAAATTGCAGCGAAACCAATCCCTTCAATAAGTGCTGCTGCGATCAGCATAGCTGTTTGAATCTTACCATAAGCTTCTGGCTGACGAGCGATAGCATCCATGGCAGAACCACCGATTCTACCAATTCCCATACCTACTCCGATAACCGCTAAACCTGCACCTACAATTGCTGGAATTTCCATAATATATCTAGTTTAAAAATTAAAAATTCAATTCTATAAATGTGCCAACTCTGGCTCATCATCATGCCCATGGTCATGCTCTTCTGCAGCAAAACCAAAATACAAAGCCGATAGCATAGTGAAAATATATGCTTGTAATACAGCTACTAATATTTCAATAAGCGATATTGCAAACGCCAACCCAAATGATAAGGGACTTCCTAACCAACTCTTGAAAATAAACATTAACCCTATTAAGCTCATTAAAACGATATGTCCTGCCTGCATATTCGCATACAAACGTATCAACAAAGCAAATGGCTTAATGAAAATTCCTAAAACCTCAATTGGCACAAGGATAATATAAATAAGGATTTTACCGTACCACGGCATGGTATCTCCTAATGGGTCAAAAATGTGCTTCCAATAATCTTTTGTTCCGGTTAGATTGGTCAATAAAAATGTAATAAGAGCCAAAGCCACCGTCACGGCAATGTTTCCTGTGACGTTAACTCCTAGCGGAGTAAGTCCAAAAATGTTCAAGAACCATATAAAAAAGAAAACGGTAAGTAAATAAGGCATGTACTTTGCATATTTCTTTTCACCAATATTTGGCTTGGCGATATCGTCCCTGATATAAATGACAATAGGTTCGAAAAACCTTCCGACACCCGTTGGTACACTGCCATTCTTTGCATAGGATTTTGCCAGACTTGTGAACAACCAAAACATTAATAAACACGTAATAAGTATCATTACCACACTCTTGGTTATAGAAAAATCTATTGGCTTTACGTTTGTTGGATGCTGATCTTCATCATACGTTATTGTACCGTTTGCATCTGTCTTGTAAATTTTACTATGGTATAACTTATAGTAGTTGCCGTCTACCTCGGCGAGTGTTTCACCATGATGGAATTTTGATGAAGAGAAAACTTTAAGACCGTTATCCCATAAAATAACGGGAAGCGGAGCACCAACATAGTGATGTTCGCCACTTTCATCGGTATAAGAATACAATGAAAAATCATGTGAATCCTGAAGGTGATGCTGAATATATTCCTTTATCTCCGTTTTTAGGTCCTGCTTTGGCTCATCGGTAGACTCTTTGGTCTCGAAGGCAAAAATATTGGAGCTTAGAAGTAAAGCTATGGCTACTAGAACTTTGAAAAAAAATGTTTTTCGCATATTGCTCAAAATATCGGTCTCTAAAAATCGGTGCAAATGTACGTCATTATGGCAAAAAGAAAAAAGCAAATGAGACTTTATTTGCAAGTAAGAAGTCAAGAACGCTTTAATCCATTTTTTTGAGCATTTTAGCCATAAAAACCGTCTCAATAATCAGGGATACCGCATAGGGCACGAAAAACGCGGAAAACTCCACTTTGTCCATAGTATCATCGGCACTATAAACGGGATAAAAAATAATGAAGAAAAATATGAACTTTAAAAAACTACCTCCCATAAACAAAAAGCCTATTTGATTCTTTAGCCGTTTTTGAAATATGTAGAGTAAAATGTAAATGGCCGCTGCTAAAAAGGCGTTTACCAGGTACGACTTCACGATAAGATTGCCGTATTTAGGCAATCCCATAGCTGCCCATACATACGTATGGATTAAAAAGGAAAAGGTCAAAAGGGCGCTTAGAAAGAGAAGAAATTGGACGATGGGGTATAGTCGCGTCTTCAATATTTTATATTTTTAAGTTGCTTCAGTACTACCCAAAGAGAAATTGCCACACCTAGAAGTGTGGCAATCGCTGTGCAAATTCTTTTTTCATTTCCGTAATATTCATCCAACCAAATACCTCCTTTGGCCGCCAAAAATATTATAGCTCCCATTTCAAAAGCAATACCGGACAGTACTGCGATATTTTTAAGGTTGTTTTTCTTAGGAGGCTTTTGCTGGTTCATTTTTATTGCTAGAGTTACCGCTCATGGAAGACTTAAAGCTTCCAGAAGGTGAGCCTATACCTCCTTTACCTTTCATGCTACATGAAGCGTTGAAGGTGGCGCCAGGTTCTACAGCTAGCTTACTAACAGTTACGGTTCCTTCTATGACCGCAGAAGATTTTAAAGAAAGCAGATTAGAGACTAAAAGTTCACCGTTGAAACTTCCTTCAATATCTGCATTTACACATTCTACTTTTCCGTGGATATAGCCATCTTTACCGATGACCACTTTTCCGGAGGTTTTTACGTTACCGTCTAATTTGCCGTCTATCCTAAAATCTGCTTCGGAAACGATGTCTCCTTTTATTTTAGTGTTCTTTTCAATTCTATTGGGTTGTCCTCCTATTTCGTTCATAGCGCTAGGTTTTTGTTTATCTGAAAACATGTGTTCATGGTTTTGGGGTTAAAAGTGTATTTCTGTAAGCTTCTAAATTTTTGTGTACTTGAATAATCTTGTAGTTATCAGATAAAATTACAAAATTCTCATCAGCCACCTTATAATCCTTATTGTTTTTTAATAGCTCTGCATAACCGAGCGCAAAGTCCTTGTTCTTAAAGCCATGCACAACTACAAATTGGTCTTCCAAATTGTAAATATCCTTTGAAACGATATTCTTATATCTTAAATCTGCTATCGATTTTTCTAAAATCTTCATTAATTTCAAGGCCTTCTCGTTATTACTTCTCTTGAAAGGGAAAATAACTTTCCAGTTGGCCGTACCCTTGGAGTCCGTTTCCGGAGAAAAGTCTTTCGGTTCTAACTTAGGAAGTTGTTCGGCTATCATTTGTTCCGCTTTTTTTCCTTCTGGATTGTTGGGATACGTTAACGCAACATAGTTCAAGGCCTCCTTAAAATCCTCGAAACCTTGTAGCCTGCCTATTGCGTTGGCCTTTAGCATTTCAAACTTAGGCACGATGGGATCTCCGGTAAAACGGTTGATGTTCTCCTCCGTGGCGGTAATGACCTTTAGAAAATCTTGCTGTTGGTATAGCTTGAACAGACCTTCATAACGCTTTTCTGGGCTGTCCGACGCATCCGATAGTACCGCCTGCGGGTTTAATAGTATTTCCGCATATCTAGAATCGCCATGGTTAGCGATAATGTCCGCCTTCATTTCTGCCTGCAAAGCACTACCCTCTTCCTCATAAATTTTATACAGGTTGTACTTGGAAGGAAGGATCAAGCGTTCTTCCGGATTGGATGCCAGAACGCTCTCCAACTTTCCAACGGCCAGAATGTTCTCTTTGAATTTCTCTTTATAGATAAGTCCCAATTGGTAATTAGCAAAGTTTCGTTCTGCCCTAAGGCTATCCACAACAGCTATTTCCGTAGGCACTTTATCCATGTAATAGTCCAAAGAAAAATTTTCGTCCTCAGAAACCTCAGCCTCTGCAACCGGAACACCTGCAACGGTATTATCGTTAGTAGTTGTATTATTTGAAACTGTTTTGTTAGACCAACGCCAATCATCCGCTAGTTCCCGATTACCCCATTTATTCTTAAAATCGTTCTGTCCGTATCCTAAACTAGTGATGTTATAGAAGTAGAATTTCCCTTTGTTCTCCTTACCTCCTTTACTTTTGGAGAAAGCTGCGAAGCCTTCGGTAATCTTATCCTTTTCTTTTTTCTGCGCGGCTTCTTTGGCTGCTTTTAATGCTGCAATATGGTCTTCAAAATAAGCTATTCTATCATCTATGGGCAATTCAAAAACTGTGATGACACTATCCGTGTATTGCACAATATCCTCGTATTTTATAACGTCTTCCAGGTTGTCCAATTTCTTCTTGATGGCCCTGTATTTTCTTGTGTTTTCGTCAAGATTGGTCAGCACGCTATCATAATACGCGCCCGCAATCTTATATTCATTCTGGTCAAAATTATAGGCCCCTAGGTTCTCATAGTTCAAGGCATTTAATTTAGGTTGGTTTTGAGTAGCTCGTAACGACTTATTGAAATAAACAATAGCCAGACTATCGGAACCTTGCTCCAAATGAAACTCGGCCACCTGTCTAAAAATCTTGTCTAAAAACGGTCTGTTTTCCCGGTTCTCTTCCAAATCGGTTAAGTATTCCAAAACCTCCTGTTGATTTTCAGCGGTAATCTCCGTATTCCGTATTTTTTGGATTTCTGCATTGATCATATACACCCGCGGTGATTTCCTGTTCAGCTCAATAACCTTATCAAAAGCGTAGTTGGCACTATCCTTATAGCCCAATTGATTGTAAAGCTGACCAATGATGTAGTAGTACCTGCCCTTTTCCGGATTCTTCTTAGTGTAGTACGATGCTACTTTTAAATGCTGTATGGCCGTATCCGGAGCGTTGAGATTAATATAGGCCTGGGCCAACATGGAGCGGGCATCTGCATATTCTTGGTCTTTAAGTGTCTCGAACTTCTCCAGACGCTTTAGATTCTTAATGGCCAATTCCTCGTTCTGTAGGCGGATATTTACTTTCTCGCGCCATATTGTGGCCTCGTTAAGTTTGTCGCTTTCCGTGTATTTTTTTAAAATATAATTAAACGATTCAAGCGCAGGGATATACCGTTCATCAAAATACCGTGCTTTTCCTAATAGCAGGAATGCTTCATCTGTCTGAGGGTTACGCTCACGGTCTTTGATATCCATGCTATGGCGTTGTATGGCCTTTGTGGCTTTTTCCTCAGCAATGATGAAGTTGGGGTTATTGTCCTCCGAATCTAATTTTACCTCACCGGAAACCTCTAGCCGTTCAATGGGCAGAATTTCCCAATAGTCGTCGCGATAGGTATCGTTAAGGGTGTTTCTACCTTCCTCAAAGGCAATATTACCGTTGTACAGCGTATTATATTTGGTGTTTAAGGCATGCCAATTTCTATTGAGGAAGGCGTCTTTTTTTGTGGAACAGCCACTAAAGAGCAGTGTCCCTAAAAGTACAGCGGATATAAATTGATGTTGAAGCTTCAAAATTAAGTGTATACGTATGTATGGTTAACTTAAAAACGGCCATATTATTATGCAGTTCATCGACAAAAGGATAAATTTTTTGTGTTAGATTGGTTCTTTAAGATGTATTAAAACAAACTAGTTGGTCTCTTAGTGATATATTGAAGTGTTCAATTCACGACATGGGTTCAATCTATCGATGATTTTCCCTATAAAACGGCAATTTGATAATAGGAGCAATATTTGGGAAATTAAAAAAGCGACTAGATAGTCGGTTTTACTATTTTCCTATTCTAATCGATCAAATGCAGTTTCGAAACCTTCATTTGAGATTACCCAGCAAAAAATGCCTCTAGCTCCTTTAATGTTTCCGCAGAGGTCTGAATATCTTTGACCACTTCTCCTTTGTTTAAAACAACGATGCGTTCACAGACTTCCGTAACATGAATTAAATCATGGCTGGAAACCAAAATAGTAACATTATCCTTTGCCGCAAGGTCTTTAATAATGCTTTTTAAGCGTATTTGGGTGGTGGGGTCCAAGTTTGCGAAAGGTTCATCTAAAATTACGACTTCAGGGTTTCCAATAAAAGAGGCCACTATACCCGCCTTCTTCTGATTCCCTTTGGACAAATCTCTTAGATATTTCTTTTGTCCAAGTATTTCGCCGTGAAAAAAATCATCAAACTGCGCTAGCAAGGCATCAACATCTGCCTTATTGGCTCCCCTAAGATCTCCGATAAAATAAAAATATTCTTCCGGAGTTAAATATCCGATTAAGAATGTTTCATCAATAAAGGAAGAGGTAAATGGTTTCCAATCCTCACTAGTGTTTACCTGTACCTCATTATTTAATATATGTCCCGATGTTGGCTGAATTAAATCCAGAAGCAAACTAAAAAAAGTAGTCTTACCGGCACCATTGTTTCCGACAAGGCCAAAACTTTGACCCTTTGGAATTTGTAGATGATCAATGTTTAGAACAGTCTGTTTCCCGTACTTTTTTGTTAAGTTTTCTGTTGTTATCATAAAGTCATTAGTTTTTGCTTGCTTATTATCCGTTGTAGGGTTATGCTTGTTCTATCGTATTTAAGTCGTTGGCCAATGGCCCACCTGCTGTATCTTATCTCCTGTCTCCTGTCTCCTGTCTCCTGTCTCCTGTCTCCTGTCTCCTGTCTCCTGTCTCCTGTCTCCTGTCTCCTGTCTCTTAAAATCAACTAGCTTTCTCTTTAAATCCGGCAATCATCCCGTACTTCTTTTTTCTATATTGCTCGGTCACCAAATTCAATAAATAGTTCTTCATGGCAAAACCAATAATACCCAGTACGGATAAAACAATCACCGCGGCCTCAAAGGAAATAGCATAGTAAAAAATAGAGAATAGTACTATAGGAACTACTAACACTGGGAGCATCACCAAAAACTGCGTTGCACTGGTGCCCTGCATATTCCCGAACGGACTCTGATCCAATTCGATGCGCTTTTTGTTAAAGGAGCCAAAAAATAAAATGGCCGGTATATTTACTCCAAGATTGTACAATGCGCAGGCCAAGTTAATAGCCAGAGCCTCCCAACCAAAGTAAACGTAGGGTATGGTAAGTAAGAACATCACCACCACACTAACGGAAATCAACATTGCTTTAGACTCCAAATATTTTCGTAATGGAATATTTTGAGACATCATCATGGAATAATAACTGCTGTCCCACGCTGGAATGAACTGCCCAAAATTACTAAGGAAAATACCGGTCATAAATACGCCTAAAAATGCCTTCATAGGCATCATATCCGCATAAATATCCTGTGTGTAGAATATGAGCCCGTAAAAAACAAAGAGCAAGGAGATGAACACTTGTGATTTTGTTCTTTTATTTCTCCATATCATCTTTAAATCTAACTGCAAAAAAGTGCCCAACTCCCCAAACTTTTTAGTCCAAGCCAAATCGCTTGTGTTGGCTACCGTACTTTTAGCCTTTAAACTGGCATCCAAATATATTTTAGTGTTTAAAAATTTAAAATTGATGTAATAGATGAGTGCCGCTAATAACACAGGTACCAATACGGTCAGGGGATACGCATACAAAGCATGAAAAATAGGCCCAAAAAATGCTTTGATCGAAAATATCTGAAAATAGTCTAAGGCATAACCAACGACCAAAGCACCTACGATAACTATAAGGGCTTTATCATTCTTATTGATCAATAGGTTAATGTAGTTAACGCACAATACAATGGCCATAATGGCAATAACCCATAGGACCACATTCAAGGCGGGATATCCTTGAATGAGCAAAACAATGGCGAAAGGCACAAAAAAGAAAAGGGATAATAGGTTATAAATAGAGGCCCCTGACCGTCCTAGAATATAATGTGCGATAGAACTTTTCTTAACCGGCGTTGTTAAAAAGGGTTTAATGTCCATTACCGGTAATTTTTGCATGAAATAACGCAGAAAAAGCTCAATAAGAATCCAGTAGATAAAATATTGGCTTATAATCCACATCGGGTTCTGATCCGGAAATATTTTACGTAGAATAAAATACATTCCTCCGCCGGCACCAATGAGATAAAGGAGCATGATAAAACCAAAAAAGCCCATTACTATTTTTAAGCCAAGGCTCTTCCCGAAATTGGAAGAACGAAAAAATGACTTCCATTGTAGTGCAGCAAATTTTTTAAACATAAAGGTTGGTTTATGATATTCTGTTCATTGGTAATAGAAAAATGAATTTTGTTACAAGGAAGTCAATTTTTTTCAAAATGCAATTTTTTATCGCTCTTCCAATTCGTAATTTTGCCTTCCACTGAAAGAAGAACAGATTATGGCAGATTTTCATGCCCTTACGGTAAAGTCGATAAAGAAATTAACCCCTAGCTCGGTAGCGGTGACTTTTGCTATTCCAAAGGAACTTATTCGATCGTTTGCATTTACCGCAGGACAGTACATTACTATAAAGAAAGAAATAAAGGGAAAAGAACTCCGCAGGGCATACTCTATAAGTTCTTCCCCAAGAAAAGAGGATATTACCATTGGTATAAAAAAAGTGGACCGTGGTGGTTTTTCCGACTACGCCAATACCAAACTACAGGTTGGCGATGTGCTAGAAGTGATGCCGCCAGAGGGTCGTTTCACCTTCAAATCCTCCGAAGTTAAAAACATTGCTGCGTTTGCTGCTGGTAGCGGTATTACCCCTATCATGAGCATCGTAAAAACGGTATTAGATAGTAATCCGGCAAACAAATTTGTGCTTGTATATGGCAATAAGTCTTATGAAGAGACTATGTTCTATACGGATTTAGTAAAACTGGAACTGGATTATACCAATAGGTTTTTTGTTTACTTTACCAATAGTCAGGCTAAGGAAGATAAGGCCCTATTTGGCCGCATAGACACTTCTACCGTAAACTACGCTTTAAAGAATAAACATAAAGACCTAGATTTTGATGGCTATTACCTATGTGGTCCGGAACAAATGATCCATTTGGTAACCGACACCTTGGTAGAAAATGAGGTTACAAAAGACAAGATTCACTTTGAACTGTTCACCTCAACAGAAATAAAAGAAGAGCTGCCCGTAGCACCGGACGGAAAATCCACGGTCAAGGTCATTGTTGATGATGAGGAATTTGAAATCACCATGGATAAGAGCACTTTGGTCTTGGATGCCGTGTTAAAAGAAAACATCGATGCCCCGTATTCCTGTCAAGGTGGAGTTTGTAGTAGTTGTATCGCTAAAGTAAAGGAGGGTAAGGCAGAAATGGTTAAAAATCAAATCCTGACCGATGGTGAAATAGCGGATGGCTTTATCCTAACCTGCCAAGCACATCCTACGACACCTACCCTAACGGTGGATTATGATGATGTGTAGCCCTACTTCGACTGCGCTCAGCACGAGCCTATTCCCCAAAGGGGTATCTGCTGTGGATTAGACAGCACATTAATGCTTTTTTTACCAGAGTTGAAATCAGAAACGAGAAACCAACCATCCGAGTTCGGATTCTTTCCCTTAGGGGAAGCTAGAGGACGCGGCTCTTTTCAAACTCCCTAACGGCAGTTTCATAACCAATGGCATAGGCTTTTTCTAAGCCTTTTCTATCTAGAATTCCAATGTGTTCTAGTTCTTGTGGTTCGAATACTAAGTCGCACTTATCTATTTTGGCCCTATTGATCGCGTAGACCATCAATCCCGTAACCCTACCGGTTAATTGAATAGAATTGTTCAAATCCTTTTTCTGTAATTTAGAAACGATGGAAACATTACTTCCGATCACGCAATCTACTTTCTTCACCAAGGGTTCGGACGGAAAGTTGTTCATAATTCCACCATCCGCATATAGCATTCCTTTATACGTCACAGGGCTAAAAACAGGGGGCAGGGCCGCTGAGGCCAATAAAGGTTTTATAAGTTTGCCCGATGTTATGAACTCTTCCTCCCCTTGTTCCAAATTCGTAGCCACGACATGGAGTTCCCTCTGAAGACCTTCAAAACTATCATGCGGAAAATAGGCTTTGAAAATATTGACGTAACGCTCCGTATCTATTAATCCCGGTTTGGCCAGTGCAAAAAAGTTGTATTTAAAAAGAGGGGTCTCCTTAAAAAAACGCATCATATCCAAAACCGAATTTCCGTTCGCGTACAAAGCCCCGATTAAGGCCCCAACACTACTGCCGGCAACGATTTTGGCCTCCAGACCAAACTCTTCCATGGCTTTGATAACGCCAATGTGAGCCATACCGCGAACACCGCCACCGGAAAGGACAAGGCCTATCGACTTATTTTCAAATTGTGGAACTTTCATTAGGGTTTTGGTATAAAAAATGCCGTATAGCTTCAACACTATACGGCATCAAAATTAACCAAATCTAGTTACGAATCTATACCAAAGGCATAATAATAGGTGCTGCCATCTTCATAGATGCCTTCCAACATCACGCCACCTTTCTTATTTTCAAGCAATGTCGCCACATCGGATACTTTCTTCACTTTTTTACCGTCTATATGTGTGATGATAAAACCTTCTCGCATCTGGGTTTCCTTGCGTATTTTACCAGGATACAGTTTGGTTACACGCACACCGCCGTCTACATTCAGCTTCTTGGCCATTTCTTTATCCAAGGTTTCAAAATCGGCCCCTAGAAGATTCAAGATTTCCTTTTTCTCCTTTTTTACAATGTCCGTACTCCCTTTGGCATTTTCCAAGATAACCATTAGCTCTTTTTCTTTTCCGTTTCTACTTACGAGCAAATTCACCTCGTCCCCAGGTCTTTTTCCTGCGATAATTTCCTGTAATCTAGGAGAGGTCAGGGTCTTGGCCCCATCTACACTTAAAATAACATCTCCGGGCAACACTCCAGCCTTGTCGGCCGCACTATCTTCACCAACCTGTTCTACCCATACCCCGTTAGTGAAATCTACTTTTTTCTCCTTAGCTAAGGCGCCATCCATAGTGCGGATGGTTACACCCAACATACCTCTCTGCACCGTTCCGTATTTGAGAAGATCTTCCATGACTTTTGTAACAATATTACTGGGCACGGCAAAACCATATCCCGTATACGCTCCCGTGCTACTGGCAATAGCCGTATTTATTCCTATAAGGTCGCCGTTTAAATTTACCAGTGCACCACCACTATTCCCCGGATTTATTGCGGCATCGGTCTGAATAAAGCTTTCTACAGCGAATTTTTCGCGGTTAATATTGATACTTCTGGCCTTAGCGCTAACAATTCCCGCCGTTACGGTAGAATTAAGTCCCATGGGATTTCCTACGGCAAGCACCCATTCTCCCACCTCTACATCATCAGAATTTACCAAGGCCATAGTTTTAAGATTATCGGCATTTATCTGAAGTAAAGCGAGGTCCGTGGTGGGGTCGGTACCGATGACAGTAGCTTTATAGGACTCATTATTATAAAGCGTAACTTCTACCTCATCGGCATTTTCAATGACATGATTATTGGTAACGATATATCCTTTTTCGTTTATGATTACCCCAGAACCTGTTCCTATTCTTGGTTGTGACGGCATTCTTTGTGGAGATTGTCCTTTGAACATATCCCCGAAAAACTCTTTAAAAGGGTCCGGCAACGCCCTTGCACCCTGATTTCCATAAGAAGAACTCGTTTGAGTAGATTTAATATGTACTACGGCATCTAACACCTTATCCGTAGTTGCTGTAAAGTCCAAAGGGGTTATGTTCCCTTCGTTATCCGCGGTAAAAAGGACCTTTTTACCTTGTACCGCTGCTTTTTCAACTAGATTTACAGGGGTTTCTCTAAACATTTGGCTAGTCGCCCAAACCCCAAGACTTACTACTAAGGCTATTACAGCTGATAAGAGATATACTCTTGTTCCATTAATATTATCTGCTTGATGTCTCATTATTATAAGTTTTAAATTTTCGACATCAATTACAAATGGTATGCCAGAATATGCGCTGAAATCGCTAAAAAATCTTAAAATTCAATCGGTTTTTTGACTTTTTTTTAGACTGATGGGTCTGTTATTCGAATTTTTGAACCCAATAAATGTATCTTTTAGGTTTTACATCTTATTTATTGGAGGATTAACCGTCGCTATACGTCTAAAATGTGAGCTATCATATCTTAAAAACCGACCAATCGGTCTGTAGCTGTCAAAATGACATTATGTTAAAGTTTCAGTAGATGTAAGGTCTAAAAAGCATTCCGACCAAACCAGTACTAACTTTTTATCGTAAGTTTACCCAGACAAGTAAAACAAGCTTCTTGACAAAATTGAATAAAACTGCTATTCTGGTATTTACCAATTCCGCTAAAACGGAAATGGCACTTAAGCCCATACAACAAGGAGAAGCTTTATTTAACAAACTCACCCAAGAAACACTAAGGAAGGTAAAACGAACAGGGCTTCCCTATTTTCATATTTCTGAGAAGGAACAAAAGGGCCATACGTTCGGGGAGCGTTTCACCAAGGCTATACAGACCATTTTTGAAAACGGTTTTGAAAATGTTATAACCGTTGGTAATGATACGCCCCAACTAAGTACAGCGCATCTACTCAAGGCAAGCCATGCCCTACAAACAGGAAAAACCGTGCTGGGACCGTCCATAGATGGTGGGTTCTATTTGATGGGAATACATAAATCCAACTTTGACCAAGAAACTTTCAAAAGATTGCCTTGGCAACGATTTAGCCTGTTCAATAGAATTTCTACCCTTTTGGACGAAACGGACAACCTTCTGTTTCAGTTACCCCTTCTTAGCGATATTGATACCGTTGAGGATGTGAAGCGTCTTGCTTCATTCAGTAAATCGATTTCAACGGCCGTATTACAATTGTTAAGGGCACTTGTACGACAGGGAAAGATATTACCGATAATCGTTGCTTCTACTTACGACAAAATTCTTCTTCAGCAACCTTGCAATAAGGGTTCTCCGCTACTACTTCATTCCTAAGTTTTTTTAAATCGATGGAAATTTCCATCTAAATTACTATTTAATATTATAGCATTATATGAAGTATTTATTGTTAGCGATGACTATGGTCATGGCAACTATTACCACAGCACAACAGGACATTTCTGGAACTGTAACGGATGTAAATGGCATTGCCATACCCTATGTAAACGTGCAATTAAGCGGAACAAACAAAGGAACCATAACAAATGAAGAAGGCAAGTATAGCCTGGAAGTTCCAAATCTTTTAGGAGCACTTCAATTTTCGATTTTAGGGTTTGAAACACAGACGGTTCCCATTAACAATGTTGCAATTCTGAACGTTACCCTGGAGGAATCTTCTGAACAACTAAATGAGGTAGTACTCACCGCCCTTGGTCTTAAACGAGAGACCAAAGAATTGGGTTATGTGGTGCAAAGTTTAGATGCCAAAGGGGTTACAGAAGTTAAGGCGGTAAATTTTTTAGATAACCTAGCGGGGAAATTGGCCGGGGTAACGATTAACCAAGGAGCAACAGGGGTAGGTTCTTCCTCAAAAATCACCATTCGTGGGGAGGCCTCTTTTTCTAATAACAATCCGTTGTTTATTGTGGACGGTGTTCCCATAAACAACAATTCGGTCTTTAACTTTACCAACGAAGCGGCAGCGGGATTTCAAGAAGTAGATTTTGGTAATGGTGCCATGGAAGTAAATCCTGATGATATTGCCGAAGTATCCGTATTAAAAGGGCCCAGTGCAGCTGCCCTTTATGGTACAAGAGCTGCAAACGGCGTTATTGTTATTGAAACTAAAGACGGTTCTAAAAGCAAAGGTTTAGGCATAAGCTACAATACCAGTTTCTTTGTGGATTCTGCTTTTCAACTTCCAGACTTTCAAAACGAATTTGGGCAAGGCCAAGCAGGGGTTTTTGAATTTGTAGATGGCCTCGGTGGTGGAACCAGCGATAATATTACCTATAGTTGGGGACCTCGATTAGACGTTGGTAATTTAATTCCGCAATTTGATAGTCCGGTTACTTTACCAGACGGAACCGTAGTTCGCGGGGGAGACACTTCAGTATATAACGGACTTCCTATTACGCCCACAGAATTTCGTTCTAACCCGAGTAACCTGCGTGATTTTTACGAAACTGGGACAACAGCTATTAACAACCTAGCAATTTCGTCGGGCTTTGATAAGGGTAATTTTAGACTTTCTTTTACCGATTTACGCAGCGAAAGTATAATTCCTGGCGTAAATTTAGACAGACAGACTATATCTTCCCGTTTAAACTTTCGCCCAACCGATAAACTACAAATTAGGTCTAGCTTAAGTTACGTAAACTCCCAAAGTGATAACAGACCTTCTAACGGATACGGTTCCGAGAACGTGAATTACTCTTTGGTAGCATGGGGGCCACGGTCTCTTAATATTGATAGCTTACGCGATTATTGGCAACCCGGCCTGGAAGGTTTACAACAGTATTCTTTTAACTATACCTTTTTTGATAATCCGTTCTTTATACTTCAAGAAAACAGAAACTCTTTTAATAGAGATCGTGTTTTTGGTAATATATCTGCTTCTTATGATATCACCGATAAGCTATCTGCAACAGTACGCACTGGAATGGATTATTCTAGCGAACAACGCCAATTTAGAAGGGCCTTTAGCTCTAATCGTTTTAGCAATGGAGGTTATGCAGAACATGATGTTTTTTACAGAGAAATAAATACAGACTTTCTTTTAAACTACAACAATGCCTTTGGCGATTTTAAGGTTGATGTTTCCCTTGGCGGAAATCGTCTGGACCAAAAAGCCTTCACGGGTCAGTCCCAGACGACAAGTTTAGCGCAACCGGGGATTTTTAGATTGAGCAACGCGGCATCACCGATTGAAGTTTTTGAGTTTGAATCCAATAAGCGTATCAATAGTTTTTACGGTTTAGCCAAGTTTGGATACAAAGATTACTTGTTTCTGGATATTACAGGACGTAACGATTGGTCCAGTGCCCTGGCAACGCCTTTTTCTGTGGACAATGTGTCGTTTTTCTACCCATCGGTATCCACAAGTTTTATTTTATCTAACGTAACGGAGTTACCCCAAGCAATTTCCTTTGCTAAACTGCGTGCCAGTTATGCACAGGTGGGTAACGACACCAATCCGTACCAGACTACCGGAGCTTTTATTGCACAGACTCCTTTTAACGGTCAGCCTACCTTTAGTGACCAGAACCTTATTGCGAACCCTAATTTAAGACCGGAACAAACCGCTGCGATTGAAGTTGGCGCGGATATCCGATTCTTTGGGGACAGACTCAATTTAGATATCTCTTACTATAATGCAGTAACCAAAGACCAGATTATATCACTGCCCATTGGTATATCATCAGGATTTACGCAACAAGTAGTTAACGGTGGTAAAGTACGTTCAAAAGGTGTGGAGCTCATATTAGGTGCAACGCCGGTAGTAACTCAAAATTTTAAATGGAACAGTACAGTAAACTTTAGTACAAATCGCTCTACCGTAGAAGATTTACCACAAGACGACGGGCGTTTAACCTTGGCTTTTTCCAGAATCTACGACAGTCAAAACCAAGCGGTATTTGTACAAGTAGAAGAAGGTGGCCGTATTGGGGATTTGTACGGGACAGGATACTTAAAAAACGAAAATGGCGATTTTATCCTCACCGATGAAGGCAGATATATTCCAGATAACACCTTACAAAACCTAGGGAATTCCAATCCGGATTTTATGGTAGGTTTCAATAACCAGTTCAACTATAAGAAATGGGATTTAGGCTTTCTGCTAGATTGGCGCCAAGGAGGCATTATTGTTTCTAGAACCCGTGCCTTAGGAAATGTTGGTGGTCAATTAGCAGAGACGGCATTTAGACCGGAAGAGGGTATTGTACCGCAAGGTGTTGTTAATACAGGTACGGAAGAAAATCCGGTTTTTACTCCGAATACTACAGCGGTTACCGCAGAAAGTTTTTACCGACAGTTTTACGATAGAAACCACGAAGAGAACAACACTTATGACGCGTCGTTTTTAAAACTGCGCCAATTTTCAGTTGGCTATACTTTTGATAATTTGAGGTTTTTACAGCAAGATGCGAGTTTGCGATTATCGCTTATCGGTAGAAATTTATTCGCTATCACCGAAAATCCACATTTTGACCCAGAGCAACTAGCCGTTCAAGGGCAAGGATTTGTAAGTGGTATCGAAGATATGTCCTATGCCACCACAAGAAGTATTGGTTTTAAAGCCGGGTTTAATTTTTAATAAGATGATGATGAAATTTATATATAATACAGTGATGCAAAGGCTTTCTGCCCTAGATAGAAGTGGGTGGATCGCCCAAGTCCTGAGAATGGTAACAATACTTAATAATACCGTAACGTACAAAAACAACACACCCCTTACTCCCCTCTTTTTAGAGGGGAAACTAATGCGAAATCCCTTCCCTCCTAAAAAGGAGGGATTGAGGGAGGTGTTCATGCTTATAAAAATGTTGCCGTTATTCTTGGTAATCTTCTCCTGCACCAAGGACTTCCAAGAAATCAATACCAACCCCAACCAACCGGTTGCCGTGCAGTCTAGTTTATTGTTAAGACAGGTAATTTATGATTATGGGGAGCAGATGTCTTACGAAGGTTTTACCGCAGGCGATTTATTGGGACAGTATAGAACGGCCTTAGATTTTAATCTGTTTGACCGTCACGATTTAAAATCGCCTCAATTGGGAGGTAATCCATGGCCTATTTTGTACACCAATCTTAGGGATAACGAAGAGATTTTACGTTTGGCTCTAGAGAACCCCACCTTTGAGGTATATGAAGGGCCTTCTCGCATTTTAAAAGCCTATATGGCGGGGGCCTTAACGGATATTTTTGGGGATGTGCCTTATTCCGAAGGTTTTCAAGGTAAAGACATAACGGTTACACCCGTTTACGATAACCAAGAAAACATTTACCTAGCCGAAGATGGTATTTTTGATAATCTTGAAAAGGGAATTGCTGCCATTGAAGCTTATACAGGCACCATTCCTTTAGAGGGAGATATTCTCTTTGCAGGCGACCTACGGGGATGGGTGCGTTTTGCGAAGTCGCTTCAGATTAAATTTTTAATGCGCACTTCCAATGTTCAAGATAACGCAACGGCCTTGCAAACACTTTTTGATGATGCGGATTTTATAAGTGCCAACAGCCAAAATGCAACTTTTGATTTTAATGATGGGGAGCCCAATAACTTTCGTTTAGCGCGTTTACGAATTGGAGATTTCAACAACTTTGTGCTTTCTGAAACAATGGACGAAATTCTAACCGATTTGAACGACCCAAGAATTACAACATTCTTCCGTCCGTTTTCCAATAGTGATGCTGGAGAATTCAATGGTTTATTAAACGGCGTAGATGCCACGCAAAATGCGGTGGTCTTAGCCGATTTCTCTTTGGCAGGAACAAATTTTAGAGAGGCGACTAGCGCTTTAGACGCGAATTTTATGACCAGTTGGGAAACTCACTTTTTATTAGCGGAGGCGGCAGCACGTGGTTTTATTAGCGCGGATGCGCAAGCTTTATACGAAACTGGAGTAACCCAAGCTTTTGACTATTGGAATACGGAATTACCAACAAATTATCTAAGTACGGATGGTGCATTTAATAATGGAGACGTCATAGAAAACATTATTACCCAAAAATGGATAGCGAACATCATCAATGGATATGAAGGGTGGATTGAATACCGAAGGACTGGCTTTCCACGATTAAAAACGATTTCGGCTAGTTTAAATAATGATTTGCTTCCTGTTCGTATGCCTTACCCAGCAGAAGAACAAGCATTGAATGCAGTAAATTATGAAGCTGCGGCGGCCAGAACGGATGGGAACAGTATTAATATGCCTGTTTGGTGGGACTCGCAAAGCGAGAATTAATTTATTTAAAGTGTAATTGCATTGTTCCCTGATGCTGAGCTTAGTCGATGTCTAAGGGGACTTTAAAGTTGTAAAATTGATAATAAAAATGACTGAGATACAATTTTGGCAATGGGGTCTTGTGATAACATCAAGTTTGGTGCTATTCTTCCTTTCTCCATTGGCTAAAAATACCATTCAGTTTTTTAAAGCGGTTCAAAGGAAGAAAACCCCGAATACCTTTATGCTAATGGGGAGTTTGGTTATATCTTGGATATTCGCCAAAAGCATCACCAATGCAGCAAATCTAGGATTGGATTATGGTATTGTGGGCGGAGTAGCCTATGCTGCGTATTACTTGTCTTTCGCCGTTGCGGGTATAGTCATTTACAGAATGCGTCTCCATGGAAAATACATTAGTATTCATCATTTTTTGACTTCCAAATTTGGAAAAGGAGCTGTTGCTGTGTTCTCTATTTTAATTGCCATTCGCCTGTTTAATGAAGTATGGAGTAACACCATGGTTATTGGCTCTTATTTCGGCGATATGGGTTCTGGTCCGTATTACTGGTCTATTTTGGTTTTCACAGGATTAACCCTTGCCTATGTTTTAAAAGGCGGGATGAGTAGTTCTATTTTTACCGATGTGCTTCAAATGGGTTTGTTCGGTATTTTACTCTTGGTAATTCTGGGTGCTATTTTTACTTCAGAAGACCAATTCACGCCAACACAGGCACTAAAATCTGGTGTTTGGTCTTTTGATATGGGCTTGAATTTATTTTTTGCAGCAGTCTTACAATCATTCAGTTATCCTTTTCATGACCCTGTTTTAACGGATAGGGGCTTTTTAAGTAATCCTAGAATTACACTAAAAAGTTTTCTTTGGGCAAGTGTAGTAGGTGGAATTTGTATTGTATTGTTCAGTATAATCGGGATATATGCACAGGCACAAGGCATGCAAGGGCAAGCGGCAGTAGAAGTGGGGAAGGCTTTTGGCGTAGTACTTTTACTGGTTATCAATTTTATCATGATTACCTCAGCGGCCTCTACTTTAGATTCTACCTTTTCGTCCTTCTCCAAATTATTGGCCATTGATTTAAATTTGGGTGACTCCCTGAAGTTTGGGCGCTGGTCCATGGTCGCCATTGCCGTCTTAGGAACTATTCCAGTCTTTTTGGATGCCGAAATACTTTCTGCCACCACCATAAGCGGCACTATGGTTATCGGTTTAACCCCAGTATTTTTGTTCTGGAGAGACAGTGTGCCAAAAATCAGTTTTCACTTAAGTGTATTTTGTGGGATTTTATTCGGATTTTTGCTGATTTTCAGCTGGTTCCCAGAATCACTGATATTCACAACAGGAAAATACGCAGACTTACTGTGGATCAATTTCTGGGGAATTTTAAGTTGTATAGTACTTTACTTTATACCTAAATGGATAAGGATATAGCACATATCGGCACAAAGACCGGAAAGCTTTTGCTTTTTGGTGGCGTCTATAGCAATCTACAGGCTTTAGAGCAGCTTATTTCTATTGCCAAGGAAGAAGATATCCTTGCAGAGAACTGTATTTGTACGGGCGATATCACAGGCTACTGCCCGCAACCCGAAGAAACCGTAACAGCCTTTAGAGATTGGGGCGCTTTAAGTATCGCCGGTAACGTAGAGTTGCAGCTGGCTAACGACAGTGAAGATTGTGGATGCGATTTTAAGGCTGGTGGCCGCTGCGATAGTTTTTCCAAACTGTGGTTTCCTTATACGAAGGGCCACTTATCACAGGATTCTTTGGACTACATTGCTACCCTGCCGGAATATATCAGTTTTGATTTTGGAGAAAAAAAAGTAACCGTAGTTCATGGTAATTATGGAAATACATCGGAATTTATATTTCAATCTAATGCCGATACCAGCAAGCAAAAATGTTTTGAGGACACCAAAAGTGATGTGATTATTGCAGGGCATTGCGGACTTCCTTTTCATCAGTCTATAAAAGAAAAGTTGTGGTTAAACCCCGGGGTTATAGGCATGCCAGCAAATGACGGCACCACTCGGGTCTGGTATATGCTCTTAGAAATTCAAGAGGGCGAAATAAAATATACTTATCGGTCTTTTGAATATGATTACAACACTACCCAACAATTAATGTATAAAAACCATCTGCCTGAAGCATATGCAGATACGCTATCTTCAGGGCTTTGGGATAATATGGAAATCCTACCCGAGGTGGAAAAAATGGGACAGGGGATTCCGATTTATTTAGATACTACAAAACAAAATACAGCACCTAAAACACAGAAAAAAATGGCAGATACGTATTACAATCCTAAAGATTTACGAAAATTTGGAAAAATCACGGAATGGAGCGAAGAGCTTGGCACTAAGTTTTTTGACTATTACGGTAAGGTTTTTGAAGAAGGCGCACTAAGTGCTAGGGAGAAGTCATTAATAGCACTAGCGGTTTCGCACGTTGTAAAATGTCCGTACTGTATAGATGCCTATACCAAAGACGGTCTGCAAAAAGGAATTACCAAAGAAGAAATGATGGAGGCAGTACATGTTGGTGCAGCTATTGAAAGCGGCGCAACCTTAGTGCACGGGGTGCAGATGATGAATAAGTATGATAAACTGAGTATGTAAAATAGTTTACAGTTGTTGGATATTTACTGACAACCATCAACGAGCAACAAACAACAAAAAAGAAATGGCTACAAAATCATTAAAAGCAAAAGGAAACGAGCTTGCACAAAGTAACCGTCAGCTCGATATTTTAAACGGAGGCATCTTTGCCGATGGAGAACTCCCTTATTTTAAGGATAAGATTGGGGAAATAGGGCATTTTCCGCTGCGTCCTAAAAAGTTGGAAATCCTTCAGATTAATGTGGGGTATATGTGCAACCAAGTGTGTGAACATTGCCACGTAGATGCCGGTCCGGACCGAAAGGAAATCATGACCCGCGAAACTATGAAGCAGTGTCTTGAGGTAATTAAAAATACAGGGGCGCACACCTTGGATTTAACAGGTGGTGCACCAGAAATGAATCCTGATTTTGAATGGTTTGTAGAAGAAGCTGCCAAAGCGGGAATCAAAGACTTTATCGTACGTTCTAACCTTACCATCATTAGGGCGAATAAAAAATACTACCATCTACCAGATTTCTTCAAAAAACACAATGTGCATGTGATTTCCTCTATGCCACATTATACGCGTGGAAAAACGGATAAGCAACGTGGAGACGGTGTTTTTGATAAGTCGATAAAAGCCTTGCAGGAACTCAATGCGCGTGGTTACGGAATGCCAGGCAGCGATTTGCGATTAGATTTAGTCTATAACCCATCGGGAGCCTATTTGCCGGGCGACCAAATGGCCATGGAAAAGGACTTTAAAAAGGCTTTAGATGAGGATTTTGGAATTCAGTTCCATAACCTCTTTGCCATTACAAACTTGCCTATTGCTCGTTTCTTAGACTACCTCATCGCCTCAGAAAATTATGAGGACTATATGTATGCTTTGGTTGAAGCTTATAACCCCTCTGCTGTAGCAAATGTAATGTGTACCAATACTATATCCATTAGTTGGGACGGTTGGCTATATGATTGTGATTTTAACCAGATGTTAGACCTTAAAGTAGCTAGTAAAGTAAAACACATTAAAGACTATAATGAAGATTTGCTAAACGATAGAAACATCATTATTTCACAGCACTGTTATGGTTGTACCGCAGGTGCAGGAAGCAGTTGTCAAGGGACGGTGGCGTAAGAGCCTCCCCTAGCCCTTCCGAAGGAGGGGGAATTATTTTCATCCATATCACAAAAACTTTTCTTTATAAAACTTTAACAACACCAAAGTAATCATTTTTCGTTTATTTCGTTTAATTTTATAGTCTCGAAAAAACCCGTCACGACCTATGAATACTTTTAAGAACATAAATAAACCCTCTAAAGACGAACAGAGGATAGCCATAGAATCTTATGATGCGCTTGCTGCTGTTATCAAAGAATTGAAATCTAAAAATCCAGAGATTGAAATTGAGGAAACCCAAGAGCGTATAAAAATTCCAATAAGTGCTTTAAAGCTTTTAGGTGATATTTTAGAAGCCATGAGCCAAGGCAAACCATTTTCCTTAGTGCCTTTTGCAACAGAAGTCACTACCCAAAAGGCCGCTGAAATGTTAGGTTGTTCCAGACCTCATTTTGTAAAGTTGTTAGAAGATGGCGAAATAGATTTTACTAAAGTTGGCAAGCATCGTCGTATAAAGTTTGAAGATGTGATGGAATACAAAAGAAAGATGAAAGCCAAGCAGAAAAAGCGCATCATCGACATTATGAAATCTGACGAAGAGCTAGGTTTGTATGATTCATAGTGTTCGTTTTATTTGTGTACTAGACACCAATGTTATCTATCCCATAGAAATTAGGGATTTACTCTTTTGGTTTGCTCATTACGACTTGTACACCCCTAAATGGAGTGAACATATTTTTGATGAATGGCGAGATGTAATGAAACGAAAAGCCATAACAGATAAGGAAGCAATAAAACGAGTGAATAATGCTAACCTTGCCTTTCCAGATGCTTTAGTGACCAATTATACTGGCTTAATCTCAGGATTAGAATTGCCAGATCCAAAAGATTGCCATGTTTTGGCGGCGGCCATAAAAACCAATGCCAATGTCATAGTTACAAATAACATCAAGGACTTCCCTAAAGACTACTTATCTTCTTATGGACTTAGCGCTAAAACAGCAGATGATTTTCTTACAGATATCATTGACTTAAATCCTGATGAAGCCACAAAAGCATTTAAAGAAATGGTACTTAATAGAAGAAATCCAGATTTAGATGAATTTGAACTATTACATATTCTAAGAAACCGAGGGCTCATTGATACCGCAGATTTTCTACATTCGCAGCTTTAAAACTATCATAATTTCAATTTCTGTAGTGAAATAATAACTTTTCCTTGTCCTTTTGACCAGAAAAGAAAGCACTTGAACCGACCGGGCGGTCGGTTTATATTTCAGAAAACTAGGTAGTACGTCGATATTATGAACTTTGACCGATAATTTCCGTACGTATGTCCAATTATCATCCCTGGAAATGCAATGTGCGAGTTCTTTGTACAGACCCTATGGTCGGATTAACCCAAATCTTGAAATCATGAACAAATCTTTAAAACGCATGGCGACCATGCAAAGTATGCAGGCCACAGGGCTTGAATTATTTTACAAGAAAGGATATTACAATACCAGCGTTGACGATATTCTTAAAGAGCTCTCTCTTTCTAAAGGTGCTTTTTACTATCATTTTGATTCCAAAGAGGACTTCTTCGTTCGAATCATCCAAAACTTAATGGCAAGAAAAGTGTTTAGCACTTTGATAGAACCTATTGAAGGCTACGATAATCCCTTGGATTTAATTACCAACTGTTTTGAGGAAGCATTGGAAACAGCAGTACATAACGAAACGGATTTTGGCTGTATGCTAAGCAACTTCTTAACAGAGTTTCAGGGTAAGAATGAAACCATCATGAAACACTTAAGTGAAATTGTCTCCATATGGGAGGTGAACTTGGTCTCAACCCTACAAAAAGGAAAATTTAATGGTCATATAGACAGGCATGTGGACTGCGAAGCGGTGGCTACCTATCTTATGAGTGCTTACTTTGGGATAAGAACGTTAATGGTTGGAGTTGCACCGAGTGCAAAAAAATATCGCTTTATGAGTCAGTTGAGACAGTATTTCAGGTCTATAGAAGCGAAGCGCGTTAGTGTATAGCATGTTAAGATGTCCTGTTTAAGATTTCAAGAATCTTTTTAAGTATTTTTTCCGGAGCGATGGTCTCCATCGCTTTTTCATATCCCAGAGGAAATTTATTTCCGTAGACTGAGGTAGGTATTTCAGGATATTTAGTTCTATCCGATACTAAAGTATTCCCCATTTGATTAAAAGGAGAGAAACCGGCATAAGGATGGGTAACTCCCCAAAGTGTTACGGTAGGAACCTTATACATCGCCGCTAAGTGACCATTACCACTGTCCATGGACAACATTACACTAAGGTTGGATATCAATGTCAGTTCCTCCGAAAAGGCAATTTTACCCACCGCACTGATACAATGCTCAAATTTATTTTCCCATTTTTCAAGCTGTGCTTTTTCTTTTTCCCCTCCTCCGAACAGTACCATTTCGTAATCCTTAAGGTCATGTAATCCATGGATTACCTTTTCCATGAGTTCTAAGGGGTAGGTTTTCCCTTTAAAGGCCGCAAATGGTGCAATCCCAATAAGTTTCTTTTTACTAAGACCAAGAGTAGTCCTCATCTCTTCACTGAGCAACACAGGCTCCAGAACGTGTTCAGCTTCAAGTTGTATGGGAAAGCCTAAAACTTTAAATACTTCCGCATAACGCTGATGAGTTGTCTTTAAGGGCGTAAAAATCTTATCTTCAGATCTGGTCAGTGCTTTCTTAGCCGACCTACCCTTGTTCAATTGCTTAACCGGAATACCGCTGAACCTAAGGAATTGTTTTAAAATAGTGCTTCGTAGTACATGATGCAAATCCGCCGTCGCGTCGATGTCAAGTGTTCTTAATTCTTTAGCAAGCTTCCATAGTCCAAAGAACCCTTTATGTTTACCTTTTACATCTGCGGAATAAACGGTTACCATGGGAATACTAGAAAATATGGGTGCAAAAAAAGGCCTAGTAAGGACCGTAATCTTAAGACTTGGATATTGTTGTGTAAGCGCCAATAGAACGGGCACGGTCATGGCAATATCTCCCATGGCAGAAAGTCTGATGACCAATAAATGTGATGGTTTACTTTTGGCCACGTAAGATGGGGTTTAGTTCCTCATCATTATACATCTTCATTTGTTTATACACTTTCATGTATTTATCACCGGATTCGATATCAAAAAGCAACTGGTCTATTGCAGAAGATAGGTCCTGCTTCTGCTCTAGTAATACCTTGAGTTTAGATTCACATTTCTCTAAATGCTCCTTTGAGGCATCCGTTCTGTTTGCCTCTTCTCTCATGTGATATATTTTAAGGGACAAAATGGATAAACGATCTATTGCCCAAGCGGGACTTTCGGTGTTAATGCTAGCCGTTTTCTTTATTTCTACCGTACGGTATTTTTCTAAGAAATGATTATCGATGTATTCCACTAAATCTGTTCTGTCTTGATTGCTGGCATCAATTTTCCGCTTTAGCGTAAGTGCCGCAACCGGGTCTATTTCAGGGTCGCGTATAATATCCTCATAGTGCCATTGAACCGTATCTATCCAATTTTTCCTATACAATAAATGTGAGATACTTCCTTTGTCATAAGGATTAATGAAAGGTTGGTATACATCATCCTTAATATGATATTTTTCAATACTTTCCTCGAATATTTTAAAGGCGAAATCACTGAACATAAGCGCTCTTTTTTACAAAGATACTTTAATTATTTTAGGGCAAGCCTAGATATGAAAAGTGCCAAAGGAAGAAAAATACTGATCATTAGTACTGCTTCCAGAATGTTTGATCTCTTGATGGTCTCTATATAGTTCGTTATAAAAATTACTGAAGGGAAAAAGGTAATCATGAGCGCATAAGAGCTATCCGAAACTACCAGAATATTCACTATAAGCCCTAGAATAAACGATAGCGCAATAATTCTTATGACCGTAATCTTTCCCACTCCTGCTTTTCCCAATTTTAAAAAAGCCCACAACGCTAAAATTCCGTTTAGTATAATATAGAGTAATAACCTGATGCTAGACCCCCAATTTGGCCAATAGAATCTGTCATAGGCAATTGTAAAACTATAATGCGAATTGAGAAAAGAGGTTTTGTCGATTAGAATTAAAACGCCCAATAAGATGATGAAATAACAAAATGTAGCCGCCATAACCACCATCCAATTCCTGATATTCTTAGGGTCATAAATATAGATGGCTGCAAAAACCAGTATGAGGTAAATAATTGCCCAATCATAAAAAAGACTGGATATTAGTATCCATAGGGTTGCGTCGAATATTTTAGACTTAATATCCTTCAAGGATTTTATGCTCAACAAGCGCCGAGTGGCCAATAGCAAAAAAAAAGTACATAAGATAACATTGTTATCGCCAAGGGTCTCAGGAAAGACAATTAACAGTAACGAATAAAACAGTATTGAAAACGTATTGGGACCCGTAATTTTATTGCGTTTCACTATAAAATCTATGACGAATACACTAAAAAGCAGTATACTCAGGACCCCTGATTTTAATAGAATTGCATCTGTTGAAAATTCATATTCTAGAAGATAAAATTGCACGCACCAGTAAACAAGAAATATAAAACCTAAGAGGATTATAAAATTGATAGGTTTTGTTTTTCCAAAAATGCTTGAAATCATGTATGATTTTTATATTTTTGCATTGTAAATATAGGATAAGATGAAATCATTTTTTGAAGGTATTGAGGATTTATTCGTTAATGTACTTTTTGCTCCCTTTGACTTTTTAAGATTTGTCGAAAGCTGGACTGTTGCCAATACCGTCAATTGGCTGTTTATGATTATAGGTTCGGTAGCCTTTGTTTATTGGATGATCGAATTAAAAAAGTACAACGATAATGGCGAAGAAGATAAATCCATTACTTCTCACTCTTACTTGTAAAATAGCCAAGAATCTAAACAGCTTTTAAGTTTGCTCTTTAATCGAGATTACTAAACCTCCAATGCTTACCTAGAACTAAACGTTGGGTTTCTTTTTATTACTCGTGGGCTTTTCCTGAGATTATTTACAACTAGAGGTCAAATCCAATATCTTTTCTAAAATTCATTCCTTCGAACGATAGTTTAGAAACATTTTTGTATGACGTTTTCAGCGCTTCTTTAAAATTGTCCCCATAAGAAGTTATAGCTATTACACGGCCTCCATTCGTTACTACCTTTTCACCTATCAGTTTTGTCCCTGCATGAAAGACTAATGAATCTTCTATAGCGTCGATGCCGGATATTTCTTTTCCTTTTTCATAGTTTCCTGGATAGCCGCCAGAGACGGTCATAACCGTGGTAGCAGTCCGTTCATCTATTTGAAGGTCTAACTCATTTAAACTTTGATTGGCCACTGCCTGAAATACGGAAACCAAATCATTTTTAATCCTCGGTATTACCACTTCTGTCTCTGGATCTCCCAATCTCACGTTATATTCGATTACCTTGGCTTTTTCGCCAACCTTGATAAGACCAATAAAAATAAATCCTTTATAGGGAAGACCATCGATTTTAAGTCCTTCTACTGTAGGTTTGACAATTTGCTCCTCTATCTGGGTCATTAACACGTTATCTACAAAAGGGACTGGTGATATGGCTCCCATGCCGCCTGTATTAAGGCCGGTGTCACCTTCACCAATACGCTTATAGTCTTTTGCCGTGGGTAGCAGCTTATAGTTTTCACCATCTGTAAGAACAAAAACACTGAGTTCAATACCGTCGAGAAACTCCTCTATAACAACAGTTTTGCTGGCGACGCCAAATTTCTGGTCCAATAGCATAGACTTTAGCTCTATCTTGGCGTCCTCTATGTTATTCAAAATAACTACACCTTTTCCGGCAGCAAGTCCATCCGCTTTTAACACGTAAGGAGGATGAAGGGTCTCCATAAAGGAATAAGCTTCATCAATCGTAGTAGCCGTAAAACTTTTGTACTGCGCCGTAGGGATATTGTGGCGCATCATAAATTCCTTGGCAAATTCTTTACTCCCCTCTAGAGTAGCTGCGTGCTTCTGCGGTCCTATCACCGGTATTTTCTTTAACTCTTCATTCATCAAAAAGAAATCATGAACGCCATTGACCAAAGGATCCTCTGGACCTACAATGACCATGTTTACACCATTGGAAAGAACAAATTCCTTAATAGCCTCAAAATCGTTTACACCAATTGGTATATTTTTTCCGAGCTTTGAAGTTCCCGCGTTACCAGGAGCAACAAATAACTGTTGTAATATGTTACTTTGCGAAAGTTTCCAAGCCAATGCGTGCTCCCTGCCGCCAGAACCTAATATTAAAATCTTCATGTTTCTCTAATTACTATAAATGGTTGTTAGAACTAAAATTCTGGTGCTTATGAGGTGAAATTCCTATGCTCTTTTCGTTGCAGCTCCTCAGGAGAAAGCGATTTGAAATAATCATATACGATTTTTAATCCATCTGAGCGACTCACTTTAGGTTCCCATCCTAGAATCTCTTTTGCCCTAGTGATATCCGGTTGCCTTTGTAACGGGTCATCTTTAGGTAAGGGTTTATAAATAATCTTTTGATCGGTCCCAGTAAGTGCAATTATCTCTTCTGCAAATTCTTTTATGGTTGTTTCATGCGGATTTCCAATATTTACCGGTTCCGCATAATCACTAAATAGTAAACGGTATATTCCTTCTACTTGATCATCTATATAACAAAAAGACCTGGTTTGAGAACCGTCACCGAAAACGGTCAAATCTTCACCACGTAATGCCTGCCCCATAAATGCAGGAACCACCCTGCCGTCGTTTAAGCGCATTCTGGTCCCGTAGGTGTTAAAGATGCGCACGATTCTTGTTTCCAAGCCATGATAACGGTGATAAGCCATCGTAATGGATTCCATAAAGCGTTTTGCCTCATCATAAACGCCTCTTGGCCCAATGGGACTAACGTTACCGTAATACTCCTCGTTTTGTGGATGTACCAAAGGGTCGCCATATACCTCAGAAGTAGAAGCCACCAATATGCGCGCATTTTTCTGCTTAGCCAAGCCTAATAGGTTTAATGTTCCCAAAGAACCAACCTTTAAAGTCTCTATTGGAATCTTTAGATAATCTATAGGGCTAGCGGGAGATGCAAAATGTAAAATATAATCCAATTTCCCTTCTAGGTGCACGAAAGTAGACACGTCATGATGATGAAACTCAAATCGTTCCAATGGAAAAAGGTGTGCAATGTTTTTTAAATCTCCTGTAATTAGATTGTCCATGCCTATGACATGAAAACCCTCTTTTATAAAACGATCGCACAAATGAGAACCTAGGAATCCCGCCGCGCCAGTAATTAAAACTTTCTTCATAATTCTTTAATACGCCTTTTCCTCGCCAGAAATTGCATTTATAACTGTTTGCACAATAATCTTCAAATCCATAAAAAAAGACCAGTTCTCCACGTAAAATATATCGAACTTAATCCTATTTTGTATATCACTTTCTTTTTCTATTTCTCCCCTATACCCTCTTACCTGGGCCAAACCGGTGATTCCGGGTTTCACAAAATGTCGTAACATATATTTATCGACCCTATTTGCATACTCATCGGTATGCTTTAGCATGTGTGGCCTGGGTCCAACAACGGACATATTGCCAAATAAAACGTTGTAAAACTGGGGGAGTTCATCAATACTTGTCTTTCGGATAAATTTACCTATTTTAGTGACACGCATGTCATTCTTTCCTGCCTGTTTAGCATCCGCAGCATCGTTCATACCCATAGAACGGAATTTGAAACATTGAAACTCTCGATTATCGAATCCCGTTCGCCTTTGAATAAAAAATACCGGACCTTTTGATTCTAACCTAATCAGCAAGGCCAAAATTGGCCCTAACCATATGAGTAGGCCAAAAATTACTGCTAAAGAAAACAGAATATCAAAACCTCTCTTAAGTAATGCGTTTAATGAGTTATGAAGGGGGATATCCCTTAAGGAGAGTATTGGCAGATAATCGTAGTATTCAAACTTTAGTTTCTTCGAAAAGATGTTTTTGTTATCTGGCAGGAATTTCAAGGTTTTTAAATTATTATCCGCAAAGTTGATGAATGCGGATAATTCATCGTTCTTAAGCTCTGAAACCGAACAGTATATTTCATCGATATTATTGTTCACTATATATCGGAAACATGCTATCAAATCAAAGTTATGGCCCCGTGGAGAAAACTGTCTCTTGAACATATATCCATATTCCTTTCGCTCCTCAAAAACCTCAATAAGCTGGTTGGCTTTTTTACTTTTTCCAATAACGACAACGTTTCTTGTATTTCCTTTCCATAAACTTCTGTATTGCATAAGAAGTATATAACTCAGAAATTTAAGTGCTGCTATAAGTAAAAATACTAAAAGAAAATACTTGCCTAACGCCAGCCTACTCATTAAAGGCTGTTTAAAAAAGCCAATATAGGCGTATAGAATCAAGAAGAAAAATACGAACTGTGTAAACAATTTTCTAAGAATGGCAACTACCTTAGAATATCTGTAAACCTCATAAAATTCGTTCTTGAAAGACAATACGACCCAGGCAATAGAAATATAGCTATGGAAGAGTATGGGGTTTTGAAAGTTAATAGGCAGAAAAAGTGTAAATAGATTTATTACCAATAAATCAACCAAACCTGAAATGGGATTTATGAAACCGGAAAATCTACCTTGTTTAAAAAACATAAATCTATCTTCTTAGTGGTTTGATATGATTATCTATTACAGATTAAATCTACTTCCTTTTTAAATTTTTCAAGAAATACATCCTCTTCAAATTTTCTTGCATGTGACCTAATCCAGTTTTTGTCATATTTATTTTCAACTACTAAAAACCTCTCTAAGCACTTCTGAATAGACTCGGCACTTTGTTCGTCAAAGAACATTCCAGACGATTTTGAGGTTTGCTCGTTATCAATTACCGTCTCCAAAGCTCCTCCCTGCCCATAAGCCAATACTGGTATTCCGTAACTCATAACTTCTAGGGGTATCATTCCAAAATCTTCCTCTCCAGGAAATAACAATGCGCGTGTTCTATCTAGATATCGCTCAATTTCCCCCCATTCCAAAGAGCCCAAAAATTTAATATTGCTATTTGCTCTTTGTCTCAATTTCTCTAGTTCAGAACCATTACCTATAACAACCAAGTTTAGTTTGTTCTGATTAAACGTTTCCACCAATAAATCTATTCTTTTATATGGTGTTATTGCTCCAAAGCTTAAAAAAATATCCCTTTCAGTGTTGTTCATTAAAGGTCTTTTAAACAAATTAGACTCGATTGGCGGATAAATAACAGCTGATTCTCTATTGTAATACTTTTTGACCCGTTTCGCTACATTGTTAGAATTAGCAATATAATGGGTGACGTTCTCGACAGTTTTAAGGTCCCAAATTCTTAGTCTTTCAAAAAAAAACCTTGCAATTGGTCTTAAAAATTTGGACATGTCACGTAGATACTCATCAGTGAAACCCCAACAATATCTCATAGGTGAGTGAATGTAACAGATGTGAGGTATCCCCTTGGGAGTGCTAATTCCCTTAGCAGGACCAGATTCGGAGGAAATAATTAAATCATATTCATCTTTTAGTTTCAAAGATTTAATGCCTATAGGATATAGTGGAAATAATTTCTGATAGTGCCTTCTTATTTTTGGGTTGTTTAAACATGATGTATAAATCCTCTGTTTAGGTAGGTGGGGGCCATATTTGTTCCCGTCAAGAAAAAGCGTATATATATCTGCTTCTGGAAAAATTTTAAGGATACTCTCTACGACCTTCTCGCCCCCTCTGCGAGTAATTAGCCAATAATGGACTATTGCAACTCTCATGATTTAAAATCCTCTGGTGAATTAATTTTCCAGTGGCGTAAGGCTTCTCTAAAATTATATTTAAAATTAAAATCCTGATCTATCAGATATTGAGGTTTCACATTTGTTGGAAAACCAGCCTTTTTAACTCTTACTGGATGTATGTCGGATTTTTTTCCTATGAGTCTAAGTCCTTTTTGAAGAAAAAAAGCGATTACAGCCAATGTTTTAACAGACAGGTTCAATGTGGGTTTTTTATAACCTAATTCTTCTTTGACTATGGCAACCATTTCTTTAAGGGGAACTAAAGGATTTTCTGCGTAATTATAGATGATAAGACGGTCATTTTTGCCAATTGTAAATAACATACTTTCTATTAGACCATGAATGTAGCCATATCCCTTAATTACTTTTCCCCCGTCCGGTAGCACGAAAGTGCCTTTTTCAAGAGATTTAATCATACGGTATACGTTTCCCGGATCTTTAGGGCCAAAAATTACACTTGGCCTAACGATAATCAATCTTCTATTACTATCCTCCACCAACCATTTCTCATGAATCTTTTCGGCCAATGCTTTGGATATTCCATATGCGGTTTCCGGATAAAGTGTAGAATTCTCTGTTCTTTCATGTACAGATTTACCATATGGGGCAATACTACTGGTAAACAAGATGTTCTTTATCCCATGATTTCTTGCAAAAATAATTACATTCTCCGCTCCTGGAATATTAGTATCGAAATATTCTTCATATGCATGACCAGGTTCTCGATGAATAGCGGCAAAATTGAATATCCAACTTGAACTCTTATCCAACGAACTAATCTGTAAACTAATTTTGTTTCTTACGTCACCCTCTGCAAAGAAAACCCTCTCGTTATCATAGTTCCGTTTCGATTCTTTGGATTTTTTCAAATCGAAAATATAAATAGCGTCGAACATTGATAAATTCAATAGTGTCTCGACAAGATTTCTGCCAATATACCCATCACCTCCAAAAATTACAGCTGTTATCAATATACTTATTCTTAATTATTCAAATTTACTATTTAAAAATCGTTTAATAATTTTCAAATTAATCTTATAACAACTAAGAATCAATAAAATTGCAAAGTATACCGCACCCCATTGTCTATTAAGCATACTTTCAGTACCAAAAAATAATATAGTTATTATCCAAATCCAAACCAAAAACCAGTCCTTATGAGAAATAAGTTTGCGGATTACTTCAAAAATAATCCAAACTATTATAGATGAAAATAAAAGACCGTATTGTAAAATGTTCTGCAGATATTGATTGTGGGCATTTAAATCAGTTATATCATCGTACCCTCTTTTTACATATTCCATGTTTAACACCTCTCCAATATCACCTATGCCATAACCAAAAAAAGGAGTTTTATGAACCAAATTTAATCCAGTCTCCCAGATTTTTTGCCTCGTTGAAATGCCATAAAAAGGTTTTTCTGTAGTAGGTATATTCCTTAACTCATAATATGCATATAACAATTTATCTCTTGTGAAATCGACGGAAAGACCCACTACAGAAAGAACAAAAAGAAGCGCTAAGAATAGAACAATATGTTTATACTTATATCTGTCTTTAAAAAAACTAAATGAACATAAAGGTATTATAATAAAAGCAATCAATAAAGCCGTCCTAGAAGGCAATAGAAATAGAGAAATAAATAAAAAAGGTATAATATATATATTAGTAAAGGAAATCTGATTTTTGCCTATTTGATACATCAATACTACAATAGATACTATTATAAATAAAGAAAGGTATGCATGATGCGGGGTGTATTTTAATAATATTTCTGGACCTCTTCCATAATCAAATCGTTCATTTAAGAAAACAATATCGTATGTACTTCTTAAAAATGCATAAACTAAAACTATTATTACACCAAACATTAAGTACCTAAAGACTTTTTCAATTCTTACATCCCTTTTTGGGAAGAAAAACGATAAAAGAGGAAAAACCATAAACAATAAAAGTTTTTTTGAAGCTTCAATATGATTCGTGCTTAAAAAGAAACTAACTAATTGGATAATGAAAATAATTATAGGAAATAGAAAAAACTTCAAACAGAATAAAGACTTTTCTTTGATTCGATTATATAAATTGTAAATAAAAAAAATTATCAAACACCAAGAATTTACCTTAATTGATATAGGCAAAAAAAACAATGAAATCCCAAAAAAAAATTCATTAAAATGAAAATCCTTTAAAACAAGGTTTTTTTGTTTTAAGCTATTAATTGTATCGTGTATGTTCATTAATACTAGAGGTAATCAAGCGTTTTTTGCCAATATGGATGACGAAAACTAACATTATTGAATAAAATATCACAAGATTTGGCCTGTAAAGATATGCTGTCAAATTAAAAGCTATTAAATATAACCATAGGCTAAATGCAATAAAGGCTTTAGAAAACTGAGAAGGATATTTCATTAACTCATGCAAAACAGCCAACTGAAAAAAAAGATAGGAGACAAGTCCAATTAAACCATAGTTGTAAAATATATTGAGATATTGGCTATCAAGTCTACGGTAATTTTCTGAATTAAAATCACCGAATAAAATTGATGCTATATTATCAAAAGACATATATTCAATTAAGTCATTTATATTTTGAACTCTTGTGGAAACAGAAGTGTGTACCGTGCTTTTTTGTATAAACAAAACGTCTATTTTGAATAGAATATAATCAAAAGCACCTAATTCAATAATCATGTAAATAAATATTGGGGATAAAACTGATATAAGTAATAAGAATGAAGGTTTAAGCTTTTTTGATTTTAAAAATTTAACACTTACATATCCAACAAAAAAAACAACTCCAATAATAGCGGTTAAGGATCCAGAAAGAAATATACTTGCAACTATTAATCCTAGAAAGATTGAAATTTTATTTTCTTTGAAATAAAAATAAAAAAGATAAAAAATTAAATAAAATCCAAGCGAATTAGGATTTAACCACGATGCTATTAATCGGTTCTTTTCCCACATCCACTCATGAAAGCCAAACGGGTTTGTTACCCCTAATTTTTGAAAACTAAAAAATAATAAACCAAAATATAAAATGAACTTAAATAATCTTTCATGAAAATCGGTGAATTTTGAAATATCAACATTGTAAGTTAGGTTGAGAAATAAAAAAAGGTTGTAAAAAAAAATATTACGAACAGAGTAATGAAGATAGTCAGCTATACTGGTATGTGAAATATGTATAAGACCTAAAACTAGAATTGTAATTAAAAATATAGATGCAAAAATGTGTATTTGATTTAATTTGCTTTTAAAACCGATTATAATAATGAAAAAAACTAAAATTAAATCGTAAAGAAGTTTTAGGAATTGCGGAATCTGTGGTTCCCCAAAATCATTAAGAGGATAAAAATAAACAAGAGAATATAACAACGCGTTTAACGCGAATACTATAAATAAAATCTTTTGTTTAGAAATTAATATTGTCATTAATTAATTTAAAATCGTCTTAATACATTTACTGAATTGCAAGATATTCTCATCTTTGAGTACTCTTTCCTTTGTGTCTAATTTGGCCACATTAAATTCAAACTCATAAGATTTCGTGTTTAAACAATGTAAATAATATGCCAATTTAGATTCATAATTTTCAAAATGGTTCTTAACTTCAAAATCATCTTTATGGATTTTATTGATTGCCAGTTGTAGCTCCAAATAGGAATTAACCTTAAAAGTAAGTCCTGTTTCATTGTAGAAAACATTTCCCAAAACAACAGATGGCTTTTGTAACATTAATGCTTCTAAACCTACCGTACTGGACAAATTAATTGTACCCTTAGAATTTTTAATTAAATCAAACATATTTTCTTTGTAAGAAATTAATTTAATATTCGGGTGTTTTTTCAAGTCTTGGTAAAAAGCTAAACTATGCTGACCTAGTGCACTTCGATGTTCCTTTACATAAAGTACAGCATTCAGCGGTAAAATTTTACTGATATTTATAATAGTGGTTTTTTGGTCTACATTAAATGGGGATAAAATAATTGTACTGGCCTCAGGTTGCATGTGTAGTGGAAAAATATAATAATCATCAGAATAATCAACTTTGTCGAAGACTCGGTTATGCAAGAAATTGATTATTTGAGCGTTTACTATTTTTTTTAGCTTAAATGAAGATAATTCAAATGGATTTCTAGTGAAGTAATCATACTTATGTTTTGTTTTAAAAAAATATTTATTGAACCTCCTAAAAAATTCGGTGATAAAAATCATTTTTATAGTCGAAGAATTAATGGCGTTTTTCATGTAGGAAGGTTGTTTAGGCCTATTTACGAAATCCTGTATAGGTAAAAACATATTTTCACTCACCTTACTAACAGAAAATCTCCTGAACATATCTCTAACTTCGTTAAAGGTATTAGTAACATCTAAAGAAATTGCTGTTCTATTACTTATTCTAGTACCATAAAAGGAGATATGTTTGATGCCACGATCTTTACATACTTGATAAGAAACCAGATTGTAAGTATAAGCAATGCCTGTAGTAAAATAATGTGTTGTCCCTTTTTTAAATAGATTTTCATAAAACAAATAAGTGTAGACTAAAAGTTTCTTTTGAAGTGCTCGCTCTTTACGAATAATATATCTGTCACATGCATAAATATTAAAATTATCGTATTTATGGGATATCCTATTTATTTCTTTTGGAACATTGATATTCTTCTTGTCTAATTGATCAAAAAATTGAAGCCTATTAGAACAATTTAAAGATTTAGATTCCTCTTTCCATCGATTTCCTTCGGTTACACCTAAAACCTGTTTATGCGAAAGATGGCCCTCTTCAAATAATTTCTCTACTACTTTGATGAAAAGTGGAGCCTCATCATTTATTAAGTCAAATATTATCATCTTTTTTTGCGGTTTCACTATAATAAAATTTTAAAACGAATATTAAGACAAATGATATCATTGTTGCCAAAGAAGCTCCTAATATATCATATACTGGTATTAAAAGTACGTTTAAAAACACATTTGTAAACATTCCAGTAAACGCAACTCTAAGTATTATTTTATCTCTTTTTTTTACATAGAGGTCATAATGGAATATGTTAGACATGATTAAAAAGAAAACACCTATTAATAGCAAATGGAATGTAGGTAACTCCAAAAAAAATGATTCTTTATCCAAAAACTTAAAGATATATGGACTTACTACTAGAGTTAAAAGTATAAGGAAAATAGAAACGATCAAAAGTTCTTTCAAAAACTTAATTTGTATTTTTTTGTATTTTTTTAAGTCTGAAAAAGATGATAACAATTTAGGGTATGCTATCATAGTAATGGCCGTAAACGAAAAAACGTCGATAGCATTTGTAAATTGAGCGTACGCAGTATAAACCCCAACCAACTTTTTACCATAAAAATAATCTATCATAAATCGGTCAGAAAACTGAATGACTTGAAACGATAAAGAACCAATAAAAAAAACGCTTGAGGTTTTTAAACCAAGTTTAATCCATTTCCAATTAGGCTTTACGTAATTAAAATTGCGTATTCCTGTAAATCTAACGGCAATTATTAAGAAAATTAAAAGTGAGAAGTATGAGAAGAAAGACCAAATAACTAAGTACCTGTATAAATCTATTTCTTTTTTTAAAAACAAAAATTCTAAAACTACAATCCAAACCCAAAGACCAGAACGTAAAAATAACATTAAATTGGCGAGTACTGATTTTTCAAGTGTAGTAAATAATCTATATAATTCTTGACCTAAGTGTTCTGAAATTAAAAGAAATATAAAAATCCATAAATATTCTGCTGATAAGAAACCTAATTTAAAAACAACAAATATTGATGTTGGTACAAAAATCAAATATGCAATAAAATGAAAATACAGTTGGTTTCTTATGTTCTCAACTAAGCTGTTTTTTTTAGAGATTATCTCTCTTGTATTAAATACGTAGAAATCAAATCCTATTACGTAAATTAAAAAAGCTAAGGATGTAGAAAGAATACCAAAAATTCCCAAATTAGTTTCATCTATGGAATATTTGCCAAGAAAAATAATGAATAAAAATTTAGATACTAAAGTTAAACCTCTAAAAAAGATATTATAAATAGAAGTTTTCAATTGAATATATAATATGAAATATTAGTACTTATTTTGTTATGGCCACTTAACAGCAAACTTGTAATTAAACTTAATTTATAAACTTAAAATCAAGTGGAGTTCCCTTTTTTAAATCCTCATTGAACTTTTTGCCCATTATTTCATAATAATATTTAGGATGTATACCAAAACCTGGCCTAATAGACCTAACATTCTCCTTCGTGAGAACTTCTCCTTCTTTTACATCTTTTACAATGAATAAGGAACGACAAAATTCACGGCTTTTCTTCTTTTTACTTGATAGCTCATAATCCACTTTCCCTAGTACTTTTTCAGCGGTTCTTACAGCTTTAACCATTGCCGCAAACTCCTCTTCGTCCAAAGAAAAATGAGCATCTGCTCCTCCAATAGTCTTATCTAAAATGAAATGTTTTTCTATTACGCTCCCCCCAACACATACAGATACAACAGGCGCCTCTATTCCCAATGTGTGATCTGAGAGCCCCGACTTTACATTAAAACGACTAATTATATCTGGAATAGTCAATAAATGAGCGTCTTCAGGTTCCGCTGGATATGCAGAGGTACATTTTAAAATAGTTATATCATTATTGCCAACATTTTTACAAGTGTCAATTGCCAACTCAATATCTTCAATGGTAGCGATTCCGGTCGAGATAATCATTGGTTTACCTTTTTTAGCTGTGTACTCAATTAATGGTACATCGGTTATTTCAAATGATGCTATCTTATATATTGGACAATTTAAAGTCTCTAAAAAATCTACTGCACTAAAATCAAAAGGTGAGGAAAAACATATTAAACTTTCTTCTTTTGCCGTTTCAAATAATTCTTTGTGCCATTCCCACGGTAAGTAAGCTTCTTTATAAAGGTCATAAAGGTATTGTCCGTCCCAATGAGTTCCCTGGGTTATTTTAAAATGGTCTTGTTTGCCATTAATCGTAATTGTATCTGCTGTATAGGTTTGTAACTTTATTGCGTCCGCACCAGCTCTTTTAGCAGCTCTTACCGTTTCTTTAGCTATTTCTAATTTTCCTCCGTGATTGGCTGATAGTTCTGCTATGATGAATGTATTATTCTTTTTAGAGAACATATTTGATAAGTTTTCTGATTACTTTTTTATTGTAATTATACCATCCATTAGCGGAAAACTCTAAAGATAAATATTCATTTATATTTTCTTTATTTGAAGAATTGTCATCTAGTGTCTCAGCTCCAAAAAGTTTATTTACACGAACAGCATTTATATTATCAGTTTTGACTATCGCTTTTATCTTTTTGCACTTTACCAACTCAAAGGCTACGTAATGCATTAAATAGTTTATGAATACTCCGAAACCTGTTCCAATTAATCTTGGTAAAATAAAATTTCCTCCAACAAAAGAACAATCCGTTTTATCATAATCTACTAAGGAAATCGAGCCTATGATTTCATTATCTTTTTTTAAAGCCCAATAGCCAACATTTTTTTTGTATAATGTTGAAACAAAATTTAAATGGTCTTCTTTGGATATTAAATTAGATTTAACCATCCTTGAGCGAATTAATGAATGATTTCTAATAGATAAAATCTCTAAGGATTCCTTTTTGTTCAGATTATAATAATTTATTAATTGATAACTTTCTGTGTCTAAAGGGCAATCCTCTTTTAAAACATCTAAGTTTAATTGAAGCATTTATGTCAAATTATCTGTTCCTACGAAATTTATAAGATCATTTATTTGCTTCATTTCTTTAATTTCATCTTGAGTAATACTCTTAGAAAATTTTTCGTCAAAAAAAGCAATTAACAAGAGACTAGCCATAGAGTCTATTTCTATAGGTGTGTCAGTTGTAATGTTTTTCTCTTCTAAAAGTAAAATTTCTTTGATTTCTTCTAAAAAAAGTTCTTTTTTCATAATTATTTAAATTTCAATTATAGTTGCCCCCCATGACAAACCTACGCCAAAACCCGCAAGTAATACCTTGTTGCCTTTTCGTATTTTTCCATCTTTCAGTGCCTGTTCTAAAGCTATTGGTATTGCAGATGATACTGTATTTCCAGTAGTTTCCAAATTGAGATGAAATTTTTCTGAAGGAATCCCCACTTTCTTTCTTAAATATTCCAACATAAATTTGTTTGCTTGATGAAAAATGAAGTAGTCAACATCTTCTTTTTTAAGTCGGTTCTTCATCAAAGTATCAGAAATTAATTTAGGAATATTATTAATAGTAAAATTAAAGATTTCTGGGCCATTCATGTAAATACAATTATCATTGTATTGATTCCCATCACCATAGTATTTCTTTTCTGGTTTTTGCTCTAACTTATTTTTACCCGCACCATTCTTAATAATGAGTTTATCATAACCAGAGCCATCAGTTCCTAAAACAAATTGACCTATTTTATCCTCTTTATCACTGTTTATTATGTTTGCAGTTGCACCGTCACCAAAGATAGACCTATTTCCTTTGTCCATTTCATGAATGTACTTAGAATATGTGTCTGAGGTTACAAAAAGAATCTTAGTTGCAATTCCTGCAGCTAATAAACCCTTACATATGGCTAAGCCATAAACATAACCAGAGCATCCTAAATTAAAATCTAATGCCCCTATTGATGAAGAAAGACCTAGACGTTCCTGTAAAATACAAGCCCCTGTAGGTAAAATATAATCTGGCGTTTGAGTACAAAGTATAACAAAATCAATTTCACTAATATTAGATTCTTCAAGTACTTTTAGAGATGCCTCAAACGCTAAATCTAAACTAGTTTGCGTATCACTTGAAATATGGCGGGATTTAATCCCTATTTTATTTTCTACTTTATTTGAATCAAAATCTGGAAATAATTCTTTCAATCCTTTAGAATCCAAGACCTTCTCTGGCAAATAATGCGCAGTTTTTTGAATTTTAGCCCCCATTTTAATTTAATTTATTCATTAATTCTAAGAATCTATTTTTTTGATTTCCATCAATTAAAGTCTTCTGATTTTCAATTTGTTTTTCAATATCATTAATGGAAACGTGAGATAAAATATCTCCAAGTTTGGAAAAGTCAAAATCGTTAAAATCTCCTAAGCCCCTAAATATATTCCTTTTATCTAAATATTGATATGCCATTTTTTGATTTTCTACATAGTAACCTGATAGTAAGTAGGTGTTAACAGAAATCAACTCAAATAATACAGTGCTTGCAGGGACTATAGCAAAAGTACTGGTATTCATAAGTCTGTATAAATTTTCTTCATCTAGATTTTTAAATACGCTTACTTTTGAATTTTGCTTTTCTAAGGCATATGTTTCCTTGAAGTCGTAGGCCGCCCCAACTACCACATTAACTCTATTTACACCATCTATTTTTAAAACTTGCCTTATAGTTTTAATGGTAAAGTTATTATAGTCAGAACCTCCAAAACAAATAAAAGCATTATTTGGAAATTGTTCTTTTGTTTCTTTAATAGATTTCTTTAAGAATAAAGGTCTTAAAATTGCGTAATCAGTTCCTAAAGCAAATTGTGTATAACTCTCCTTTTTATAGTTTTCAAGTTTAGCATGCGGAGAATGATTTATTACCAAATCTGCATACATATGTTCACTTAACAAATCATCCACATAGACTAGTGTGAAATTAAAGTCTTTGATTTTCTTTTGATAAGAACTTACAAATTGATAGCCGTCAGCAACTACAATATGATATTCAGGAGAAAAATTAGCGTACAACCATTCTGGTTCTTTGTCTATTTCTGTTGATTTTGGAATCAACTTTACCATATAATGTTTTGGAATGACTTTTAAAACGGTGTCTTCTTTTGTTAAAAACAAAAAATCATATTCCGTTCTAAACATTTCTGCCAAAGCAAATAATCGATATAAATGCCCTAAACCAGTTTTAGAAGTTCCATCGGCTCTAAAAATAATTTTTTTATTCATTTGCCAATTGATACTTTATTTCAGCAAGTTTCCAATCGATTAGAGTGTCAATATCTTGCGCCTCTATTTGGGAAATAATGAGTGCCCCAGCATTTTCTACTAGTATTTTTTTTTGTTCTAAAAAAACATCTGTTTTTACCCAATAAAATTGTCCTGAATCATGATACCTAGGTTCTAAATCTTGTGATCTGGTATTTAGATATCCTCTCCATAGCATTTCTACTTTAGTTCCTTTGATTTTTAAGGAACGTTGTATTGGAAATGAAAATTCTAAAACAGGAAAAACACAATCATGAGATTCACTACTTAATAATTGCTTCCCCTTTTTTATTGTGTCCGCAGTTACAAAAGGGGCCGTTGGTAGTATACAACAGATATTATCAAACTTAATGCCCCTTTGGGCATATAATTCAAGCACTTCCAATATCACATCTGCTAAAACTGCAAAATCATTCGCATTGACATTACTTCTCATAAATGGCACTTTTGCCCCAAAGTGTAATGCTATCTCCGCTATTTCCTTATCGTCAGTAGAAACCATAACCTCATCAAACAAATTAGAATTGATTGCGGCTTCAATAGAATATGCAATAATGGGCTTACCTAAAAAAGGTTTTATGTTTTTCCTTGGGATACGTTTACTTCCTCCTCTTGCCGGTATAATTGCTAGGTTAGCCATTAATATAAGTTAGAACCTTTTCTATTACAAATGATTGCTCTTTATTAGTTAAACTTGGATACATTGGTAAACTGATGCATTTGGAATAGTATTTTTCAGCATTCTTTAAATCTGCACCTTGATATCCAATCGCCTTATAATAAGGCAAGGTATGAACAGGTATATAATGTATCTGTGAATAAATATTTTGTGTCCTTAAAAAGTCGTATAAGCCTTTCCTATCCTCAACTTCAATTACAAAAAGATGATGAGCATTAAGTGTTCCTTCAGGCAAACTTTGATACCTCACTTTTCCATTGAAAGCATCCTTATACTTGCTCGCTATTTCATTCCTTCGGGCAACTCTTCTTTCATTTTTTGCAAGTTGCGTAATTCCTAAAGCAGATTGGATATCTGTAAGTCTGTAATTATAACCTAGTTGTTGCATTTCATAATACCAACCACCGTGGTTTTCGTTCATATTATCCTTTACAATACCGTGACTTCTAAGAGAACACAACTTTCTGTAAAGCATTTCGGAATTAGTGGTCACCATACCTCCTTCTCCACAGGCAATATGCTTTACAGGATGAAAAGAAAACACTGTAAGGTCGGAATACACATTATTACCGCAATTTTGTTTTAGACCTTTGGAATCTGTAAAATAACCCCCAGGAGCATGAGCTGCATCTTCAATAATCCAAAGCCCGTGTTTATCAGCTAATTGGCGGAATTTCTCCAAATTAACGGGTAAACCTCCAAAATCTACAGGAATAATACCTTTAAAAAACCCTTTGGGCTTGCTTTCTACAAGTTTTTTAGTACTTTCAAGCGATAGTGTATAGGTCTCCGAATCTATGTCTGCAAACCAAACTTCACCTCCTGCATATCTAACACAATTTGCTGAGGCAGCAAAAGTAATCGGAGTAGTAATAACTCGTTCTCCCTGTTTTAAATCTAATGCTAATACTGCTATGTGAAGACCTGCAGTTGCATTACTTACAGCAACAGCAAATTTGCTGCCGATATATTCGGCAAACTTGTCTTCAAATTCTTTAACTTTTGGGCCCTGTGTAAGATAATCTGCCGTAAGTGTCTGAATTACTGCATCTATATCCTCTTGCTCTATACTCTGTCTTCCGTAAGGTATTGTTTTCATTATAGCTCAAAATTAGAATCTACATGCTCTTTGATAAGGCTCCTTAAACTCTCAACTGTTTCCCATTCATCATTTTCCCCAGAATTATAGCTAAAATCTGATTCTACTTTTGTTGCTTTAAATTCGCTAATAAAATTTTCTAAGCTCCAATTACTCGTAGCAGGCAAAATGGCGTAATACTTTCCTAAATCATAAGTATAAAAAGAGTCAGAAGTTGTTATCATTTCTTCATGCACCTTTTCTCCAGGCCTTATTCCCACAATTGGTTTTTCACATTCTGGTCCTATAGCCTCTGCAACATCCATTATTTTATAAGATGGTATTTTTGGAACAAAAATTTCTCCTCCCCATGCATTCTCCATAGCATGCATTACCATATCTACTCCTCCTTGAAGGGATATATTAAATCGTGTCATTTTCGGGTCAGTTATTGGTAAAGTGCCTTCTTTTTTCTTTTTTATAAAAAAAGGTATTACTGAACCGTTAGAACCCATTACATTGCCATATCTTACCACAGAAAATTTAATTGGGCTATCTCCTTTAATATTATTTGCTGCCACAAATAATTTATCGGAGGTTAGTTTTGTGGCTCCATACAGATTTATTGGAGCGCAAGCTTTATCTGTAGAAAGTGCTACAACCCTTTCTACACTAGTTTCGAAACAAGCATCAACTACATTTTGGGCTCCTCCAATATTAGTTTTTATGCATTCCTCAGGATTATACTCTGCTAAATGCACATGTTTCATGGCTGCGGCGTGGATTACGTAATCTACTCCTTTAAAGGCTCTTTTTAATCTACCTATATCTCGAACATCTCCGATAAAAAAACGAATTTGAGGAAATTGTTTAACTGGAAACTCTTGAGCCATAACAAATTGTTTTTGCTCATCTCTAGAAAATATTATCAATCTTCGAATCTCAGAATGATTAGTAAGAATGTGTGCGGTTAGTGCTTTACCTAACGAGCCGGTTCCTCCGGTAATTAAAAGTGATTTTCCTTTAAAATTCATTCGTTATAAAAAATTAATTAAAATACTGTTCTTAGGCCTTTTGGCAAAAGTACGATAATTCCTATCCCGCACAAGTTCAACTTTATTACGTAATCCTTTTTCATTTAAGATTTTGTCTGCAAAATCAAACCAGGTCATGGCCTCCCCATCTGTAAAATGGTAAATTCCGTAATCTAAAGTAGGTTTTGAAAGTAACCCTAAAATAAAGCCAGCTAAATTTATCGCGTTGGTAGGACAACCTATCTGTTCGTCGGTAATGTACAGTTCTTTCTCCGTTTTACTTTTTTCAACTATCGTGCGGTAAAAATTGTGTCCATAATCAGAGTAGAGCCAAGAAGTTCTAATAAGGATATATTTATTTAAAAATCGTTGAACATAACGTTCGCCTAATAACTTGGATCTACCGTATTCATTTATAGGGTTTGGAATATCCTTTACAGTATATGGGGTTTTCTTTGTGCCATCAAAGACATAATCCGTAGAGATGTGAATTAAAACGACATTAAATTCTTTACAAGATACCGAAAGGTTTTTTACAGCTTCGGCATTGATTTCAAAAGCTGGTTCAGGAAATTTTTCTGCTTTTTCAACATTGGTGTAGGCCGCGCAATTTATACAGAAATCATAATGCCCTGCACTAAAAAAATCTGTTACTGATTTGGCGTCCGTGATGTCCAATTCTTTAGAAGTTGTAAAAACAAAATCATACCCGGAAATTGTTTTTGAAAGTTCTTGAATGCACAACCCTAGCTGACCATTTGACCCCGTAACCAAGACTCGTTTCATAACTGAAGGTCTTTTAGGCTTAAAAGTCTAAGGTCTTTTTTAGAAAGAATCATCTGGGAAGAAGGATACTCCCAGTCTATATTTACATCGGGGTCATCATACTTGAGCCCATTTTCCATTTCAGGATCGTAATAATTATCACACTTATAGGTAAAAACCGTGTTCTCTTCCAAAGTCAAGAAACCATGGGCCATACCTCTTGGTATAAATAAACTTAATTTGTTTTCGCCAGACAATTTCATCTTAAAATGTTGACCATAGGAAGAACTCGTAGGTCTCAAATCGACGACAACGTCCAATACTTTACCTTTGGTTACATGGACTAGTTTTGCCTGGGCCGCTGAACCTTTCTGAAAATGCATTCCTCGTAATACTCCTTTTCTTGATATGGATTGATTTTCCTGAACAAAATCTATCTTATGCCCAATCACTTTTTCAAGACTATCCCTTTTAAATAGTTCACAAAAACTTCCCCTATTGTCCTTAAAAATTTCAGGTTCAATGATATAACAGCCTTTAATTTGGGTTTCACTAATTTTCATTCTAATCAAGTTGCATCAAATATTCTCCGTATCCGCTTTTCAGAAGTGGTTGCGCAAGACCGTGAAGCTCTTTTTTTGATATATACCCCATTTTATAGGCCGCTTCTTCAATAGAGCCTATTTTCAAACCTTGACGTTCCTCTATTACCTGTACAAATTGTGATGCCTGCATTAATGAGCCGAACGTTCCTGTATCCAACCAGGCAATACCCTTGTCCAGAATACTTACTTGAAGCTGGTCTTCGTCCAGGTACGCTTTATTAATATCAGTGATTTCCAGTTCGCCTCTGCGGCTAGGTCTAATGTGCTTTACTTTCTCTATTACCGTATTATCGTAAAAATAGATACCCGGAACGGCATAATTGGATTTAGGCTTATGAGGTTTTTCCTCTATGGAAATGACTTTCCCCTGTTTATTAAAATCAACCACCCCGTATCTGCCAGGATTATTGACATGATACCCAAAGACCACTCCACCCTCAGGGTCACTGTTGGACTGTAATAATTCTGACAGCCCGGAGCCGTAGAAAAGATTATCTCCCAAAATTAAGGCAACACTGTCCCCGCCTATAAAAGTACGTCCTATAAGAAAGGCTTCTGCAAGACCATTTGGGTCTTTCTGTGCGGCATATTGGAAACTACATCCCAAAGCGCTCCCATCTCCTAATAATTCTTTAAACGTATTTAAATCTTTAGGGGTAGTAATAATTAATATCTCCTTTATTCCAGAAATTAATAAGGTAGTAATGGGGTAGTAAATCATAGGTTTATCATATACAGGCATTAGCTGCTTACTCATCGCCAATGTAATGGGTGACAAACGTGTTCCAGAACCTCCTGCTAATACTATTCCTTTCATTACTTTCTCAAGTGTATTTATTCAAATACCAATTAATTGTTTTTTTTATGCCAGAATTAAAATTTTCCAGAGGTTTCCAGTCTAGCTCCGAATGTGCTTTTGATGCATCAATAGCATATCTGAAATCATGACCTAAGCGATCTTCGACAAATGTAATTTGTTTTTGGTAACTACCTAAGGCGTTTGGTCTGATCTCATCCAGAATTTCACATATAGTTTTAGCAACCTTCAGATTAGCCAACTCGTTGCCACCGCCCAACAAATAAGTCTGGCCGGCAATACCCTTATGAAATATCTGATTGATTCCTTCGCAATGATCCAATACGTAAAGCCAATCACGAACATTATTTCCAATTCCATAAATTGGTATGGGCAAGCCTTTAAGCGCTGATCTTATTATAGTGGGAATCAGTTTTTCATCATGCTGCTTGGGCCCGTAGTTATTGGAGCAGTTACTCGTTACTACATTTAATCCATAAGTATGATAATAGCTTCTTGCCAAAAAATCCGAGGACGCTTTGGAGGCGCTGTACGGACTGTTTGGAGCATAAGGACTTGATTCTTTAAAAAATCCCTCGGGTCCTAAACTGCCATAAACCTCATCTGTAGATATATGATGAAATCTTTTATGTTTTAAATCGTTGGCCCAATACTTTCTGGCCGTTTCTAAGAGAACAAAGGTTCCTTCAATATTTGTTTTGATAAAATTATCTGGCTTTTCTATAGAATTATCCACATGAGACTCCGCGGCGAAATGAATTATACCATCAAAAATATACTCTTTGAAAATTGAGTCTATTAAACTTTCATCACAAATATCTCCTTGTATAAAGAAATATCTATTGATATCATCTATATCCTTTAAATTCTCTAGATCACCTGCGTAAGTAAGTTTGTCAAGATTTATGACACTATAATCCGTATTTTTTTTTAAGAAATAAGGGATGAAATTGCTGCCTATAAATCCTGCTCCTCCAGTAATTAAAATATTCTTTTTCGCAGGTGAAAATGGCATCTTTTAAAGAATTTCTTTAGATTTTCTGTTCAAATATTTTAAAATTGAAAGTAAGAAAAATAGACCCACGAGAAGCAATGGAATTATAACAATATTTTTTCCAAAAAAAGACTTCGTAATTTGTTGCGTTTTCCCAAAGTTGATAACTCTAACTGCTTCTCTCCGTTGCTCAAGCTCTATTTTCTTGGACTCAATATCCTCGATTAAACTATTCTTTAGGTCGAATAAACCCGTAATATCAACGGTCTCCTGATTATCCAAAACAATTCTATCATTACCTAAAGAATCATCTTTTTGTTTTATTTTATTTGAATAGTTAGCAATAATTTCGTCAACCTGATTCAATAGCCGCATATTCTGTTCTATCCTCGAACTGGCGTTCGCTCTATAAATATCAAGCAGCCCATCAAAATAGCTATTGTTATTAATATATTGCATTACTTTTTTGGAAAAATCTTCACCCAGTTCTGCATCTTTGTAGAAAAAAGAAATTCTATGGTTATATGAGCTTTTATTCTGAAGTTCTGCTCTTACAATGTCTGCAATTGCTTCGGTATCGTCAAAACTTTGTAGGAGTTCTAAATACTGCTTGTCACTTTCGCTATTAGAGTCACCCGTTACCCTGGAAATAGTTATGTCTAAACCACTATAGTCTATATTTTTTATTCCTATGGATTCAAAGAACGCAGTGTTTTTGGATTTTATATTGGCTTGTATTTCATCGATGACATCGTATAAATAATTTTTACTGTCCATCTGAGGCTTTACGATGACCTCGGTTTTAAGTTTCTTTGAGACAATTTGGTTTAATCCATATCCTATTCCCGCTCCCACCACAACTAGCCCTATAAGGACAAGTGCATTCTTTTTCAAGTACACAAAAAGCCTAAGAAACGCTTTGAACAATTTATTAAACCCGTTCCCTATCATTTGGAACAATTGTCCTAGATCTATCTCATCAGAATTTTTAGAGGGATTTGATGAATTTTTTTCTTCCATTTCCTATGAATTAAAAATCTGTTTTAATATTCTATCCGTTATCAAGTATGTCGGTTTTACACCTGTAGTTCCTAATCCCCCGGATGCCAAGGTGCTTCCTGTCTCTAAAGGATTATCCGATGCATAATAAGCATATCTAACCTTAACATCGCTTTTAATGCTTTTCCGAATCTTTGATGCCGACTGTATCGCTTTTTGATAGTGAACTCCCTCCATTTCCAGTCCAATGACGTTCCAGGTTGACTTATGAAAAAACTTCAAAATATCCTTGTTCTGCAACGAGGTGCCCAATACTGTAACCATAGTACCCTCAAAAACCTTTAGATCATACCCCTCAAAATCCTTTGCGCAAAGCTCGTTCTTAAACGGGTAATTATCTGCAGTACCCTCAAAAATATGAGCCGAAGGAATCATTAAATCCCCTTTACCTCCTTCTAAAATTCCTGCTTTACCCATAATGGATATGGATTCTACATTTAAAAAAATAGCCTTCTTCTTTTTGTTTCCAAAGGGTTTCAAAAACTCATCAATAGTTTCATAAGCTTGCTCACCAAATGCATAGTCCATTACAAATATAACAGGTTTTTTAGCATCAGTGGCCTCAGGAGAATCATAACAACATGCATCTTCCGTTAACTTGGCCAGGTCAAAAATCTGCACATCTATATTTGTCCCTGAAGTGTCTTTTAGGGATATCATACCGTTTTTTTCTGCTACATCTTGAACTTTTTGTCTTAAAGAGGTGTTGCCAGAACTACTTAAAGCTTCATAAATTTCTAAGGAGTCGGAGTTGGGAAATTCTGCCTTTAGCGCCTTTTTAGCGAACAATGAATTCATTACGCTATGCATATTGGCAGAAATTATATGAATCGGTCTGCTCAATAACCCATGTTTTTTTAAGGCCTCCTTAATATTATTGGCCCAACGTTCTCCGTGAATATGATGACCCAGCCTTTCCCGTAACAACGAACTAAAAGTTACCGCTCGTTTTTCTCCTGTAACCTCTTCTTCTAGTGCTAATTTGCCGAGCCAATAAACAATCTTAAGAAAACGTTCCGGATTGTCCTTGGTCGCAAATTTCCCATAAACTTCAACGATTTCTTCAAAAGACCTTCCCAAAATATTTGCCGTATGTATCAGTGCTATTTCACGCTCTTCTTGGGTGATTTTATCTTTACTCACCGTCTTCTCGAGTTTTGACCAATCTCTTATGGTCTTCTCTGTTTCGGGAATAAGAACACGCTTGCATATTTTATCGGACTCAATGAATAGAAACGTTAAGTGCGTAAGAATATCATAAATATCCGATCGGCCACGGGTAATTTCGATATTCATTTGCTCATCGTCTATACGATAGCAATTTCGCCTTCTTTTTGGCGGAATAATAGGTGCTATGTGCGATATGCCAAAGCCTTCGTCCGAGGTAAGATTGATAAACCTACATTGCTCTATTCCTTCTGGAAGTCTTTCCAATACATAAATAAGACCATTGAGTTCTGCTTTGTCCTCCGCTACTGAGCCATAAATTTCCGGTCGTAAGGACAGCAGGGCGTTTTTGAGGGCCTCTCCTGATACACCGTTCGGTTTGTAAAAACCTCTATTGAATAGATGTCTCATGGTAACGTAAAGACGTTCTATGGCATTTGTAGATTCTTGCGCTCTAGTGGTAGTGATTGCTTTTCCCATAAATATTTCCGACAAAATTACAATTAAAGATCTATTACGCTTACTTTAATTCTCTTTTTGCGCTAATAGTACATCTGCAACCTTTCTATCGTTAGAAAGTCGCTGTACTTTATTTTGTCCGCCAAGTTTTCCAATGGACCTCATATATTCCTGAAAACCGTTCTTTTTAATCGACGAAATTTTCAAGGTCTGCAGAATGTTGCCTGCTATCAAATCATAGTAGTAACTATTTTGTCGTTGAAGCGATTGATCTAAGGTTTCAATAAAATCCTTCATGTTAGACGGTTTTCTTTCGAACTCAATGAGCCATTCATGATAGGGCAGCTCATTTTCAGCAGGAGTAATTTGGGGTGCAACGGTAAATTCATTGACTTTAGCGTCGGTTTGATCCATGGCTTCTTGCATTGCCTGCTCCACTTCTTTGGCTATAACATGTTCCCCAAATGCCGAAATAAAGTGTTTAATTCTTCCAGATACTATTATTTTAAAGGGCTCGATAGAAATAAACCGAATGGTATCTCCTAGGTCGTACCCCCACAGACCTGCATCGGTAGAAATAATCATAACGTAATCCGTATGCAACTCCACCTCTTGCAACGTAATTCGTTTCCTGTCTTCTTCAAAGAAAGTGTCTGCCTTTATAAATTCATAGAATATTCCCGAATCCAAAAGCAGAAGCATTCCGTTTTCCTTTTGAGAATTCTGATACGCAAAAAAACCTTCACTGGCCGGAAATAGCTCAATGCTCGCCACCTTCCTTCCTATAAGTTCCTCAAACTTCTTCTTGTACGGACCATAGTTCACTCCTCCGTAAATGAACAGTTCAAAATTTTTGAACAAATCCCCAATATTCTGATTGGTTTTTTCTTTGAGTCTTTCAAAGTACATTTGCACCCATGAGGGAATCCCTGCAATTACCGTCATGTTCTGCCCCACCGTTTCCTCCACGACCGCGTTCACCTTTTCCTCCCAGTCTTCAATACAATTCGTTTCCCAAGAAGGCAGTCTATTCTTTTGCAGGTAACTTGGCACATAATGTGCCGAAATTCCAGAAAGCCTCCCTAGCTTAATTCCATTTTTCTCCTGTAGGACAGGACTGCCCTGCAAGAATATCATTTTACCGTCTACAAAACCCGTATTACCCGTTTCATGAATATAACCTAATATGGCGTCTCTTGATGCATTTACCTGATTCTTTATAGAGGACGTCGTAATGGGTATGTACTTGGCCCCAGAAGTAGTGCCAGAAGTTTTTGCAAAGTATACAGGTTTCCCCGGCCACAACACATTTTCCTTACCCTCTATGACTTGGCTCATGTATGGTTTAAGTTCCTCGTAGTCTCGTATAGGCACACGAGAAATAAAATCTGAATGGTTCTTTATTTCCTTGAAACGATGGTCACTGCCAAAAGTGGTGTCCTTCGCCTTTCTTATTAAATTTTGAAAAACTTTATCCTGGGTCTTAAAAGGACGTTTGGACCATGATGCGGTCTTCCATGCAATTTTGTAAGCAAAAATCTTAGCGGCTAATCCTTTTAATGACATAGATATTTAGTTAAAATCTATAAAATCTGACGGATTAACGGGGTTGCCGTTATCCCATAGTTCAAAATGTAAATGGGGCCCGGTTGTCAGTTCACCCGTATTACCCACAGAGGCTATAACTTCACCAGAGCGGACTATTGCGCCTTGAAACTTATCTAATGATCCATTATGTTTATACACACTTAAAAGACCGCCTTTATGTTCCAGGATAATTACATAACCTGTATCTGCGGTCCATTCCGCAAAAATCACCGTCCCATTAGCAACAGCCTTTACTGGCGTGTCTATAGGAGCAACAATATCTACGGCATAGTGTTTTTTTTCGGCATCAAAATTCATGGTAACAGTGCCGGTGATCGGCGGAAATAACACGAGATTGCTTTTTGCGGTAGTGCGTTCAAATAGATTGTATTTATCCTCCAAAGCTACTTCAGCCCTTAGGAGCGAATCTTCTTTGGTAGGTGTCAAATCAATGGATGTTGGATCTATTTTAAATTGATCGAATAAGGAATCCCTGTTAATTTCATTATTTTCGATGTCGCCCTTCAATACCATTCTAATATTATCTAAATACTTATTGGTATAATTCAAAATTCGTACTAAAGAGTCTGTTTTATAGGTAAGTTCGGTGGCCTGCTTCTTAAGTTTAGTGGAAGAATAGCCAGGGATATACTCCCTTAGCGGGGTAAATGCTATTAATAAGATGGTGAAACCTATAAGACCTATCATAAAAAGAGAACCGGTAACAAAAACGTTGAGCCGGCTTAGTTTGAAGGATATCTTTTCCTCAAAAGTATTTTCATTAAGAATAACCAAGCGATACTTATGAAGTAGTTTTCGCTTAATTTCCTTTCTCTTTTTTACTTTTTTAGCCATTACAACAAAGATAAACTTACCAAGGTAAATAGCATTGATCCGTCAGCAAAAATCTATACCTGTCTTTGTAATCGCCTTAAAATCAAAAAATAAAGACACAAAAACTCTTGCGGACAATTAATACATGGGAGGATACGTTAATATCTTAGCAAGCTATTTTAGTTTTTAGTACCTTTGTCACTCTTATTAAAAATATTGATATGACATTTTCTAATATAATTTTGGCTTTTGGTCCATGGCAAATAGCAATTATTGTTCTCGTAGTACTCTTGTTGTTTGGGGGAAAGAAAATCCCCGAATTAATGCGCGGTTTAGGAAGTGGTATCAAAGAATTCAAAGATGCCTCAAAAGAAGATGAAAATTTAGAAGAACCCAAGAAAGAGTAGTCCTTCTCCCAATTTAAATTTATCATGCGCCAGTTAAACTGGCGCTTTTTTTATTTCCTTCTTTCTTTATCATTATCTATTTACTCACCCATCAATAATTACCAAATATCTGCTGTATAACACTACGTTTTAACGCGTGCCCTTTTCCTAAAGTAAACAATATTGCTGTTTACACGACAAAAACCAGCTCTTTCACAACAAAAAATAAATCTGTTGGAGCCTAACTTGTATTTTCGGTTTTTGGATACGGCCAATAACTGGCATGTGTTCCATAATAAAGGCAACTTTTAATGTACTTCTAAACATGACGATGATGTATACCCCTATAAAAAATATTTTAATGCTTCTCTTTGTGGCGTTCACTTTGGTCATCAACGGACAAGGTCTTAGCGATTTATCCGTACAGGAAGAATCTCCCAGTACAATAGACTATAATTTTACCGAAGATACCAGCCAATCAGCACAAGATGAGGATTCATTTCTGCGGGCTGCCGACACCAACGACATTCCGCAGCGCACATTTTCCAATTTAAAGGACGCTACCGATGGATATTATGTGATATCCATGGTGCTTAGTTCTGATAAGAATTTAAAAAGAGCTATAAAAAAACATAAAAGAAAAGGGTTTGAGCCAGGTTATATCTTTATTCAAGACAAGGGTCTTTATTACTGTTACCTTAAGAGTTACGCCGCTTGGCAACCGGCAATTGAAGACATTAATTCAAAATTCGATAATACTTACAAAGACAATGTCTGGATTCTTAAAATAGATAATAGTGAGCCAAACCGGGCATTGGCCGTTAATAACAGTTCCATTAAGCCAGTCTTGGAGAACGCAATGAGTACTGAAACTACTGAAAATATAATTTTGGAAAAAGAAGTTTCCGAAAAATCAGCCAATAAGGATAAGCTTGTTAAGCGTGCCGATGAATATTTCAACAAAATGTGGTACGCTGAAGCGGCAAAATTATATGAAATGGCTTTGAATAAAAGTCAAGACAATTATGGATACCAAGTATTACAAAAAGCCGGAGATGCGCACTATTTCAACACGAACATGGAGCAGGCTTACAAATGGTACAATATACTATATGAGAACTACAGTGATGAGATGTCCGCGGATAATATCTTTAAATACGCTCATTCGCTAAAAGGAACGGGTAATTACGCAAGATCAAAGAAATTGATGCGCCTCTATAATAAAAGATTAAAAGCTTCAAGCGAGCTGGCTAGCGCCTTTAACCAACAAAGAGAAATAGAACTTGACAATATTCTGAATACCGAGAAGAAATTTGATATCAAAAATCTAAAAATCAACTCGGAAAACTCAGAATTTTCTCCTATGTTTTTTGGCGAAGATGTCGTTTTTGCTTCTGCTATTGACTCCTCCGTTTTTAATACCAGACGGTATAAATGGAATAATCAGCCCTATTTGGACCTCTACGTTTCTAAGCTCAATGAAGAATCTCAAGAGTTGAAGAACGCCGTTAAATTCTCAAAGAAAGTCAATACCAAATATCATGAAGCTTCCGTAGCTTTTTCTCCAGACAATGAGACTATGTATTTTACGCGTAACAATTACGGAAAGAAGCTAAAGCGAGATAAGAAAGGTATCAACCACCTTAAAATTTATCGTTCTAAAAAGGTTGACGGTGAATGGTTAGAGGCAACGGAAGTTTCCTTTAATAGTGACGCCTATTCTACTGGGCACCCCGCTATAAGCTCGGATGGCAAGAAAATGTATTTTGTATCCGATATGCCTGGATCTCTTGGGGAAACAGATATTTTTGTCGTTGATATTAATGAAGATGGCTCGTTTTCAAAACCACGGAATTTAGGTCCAGAAATTAATACGGAGCAAAAAGAAATGTTCCCTTTTATTAATAATAAAAAATTCTATTTCTCATCGGACGGACATATAGGTTTGGGAGGACTAGACGTTTTTGAAGCTTCTTTTGATGCCGAAAAAGGATTTACCGAAGTACAAAATCTTGGGAAACCTATAAATAGCAATAAAGACGATTTCTCCTATATAGAAGATGAGGAGACTCAAAAAGGCTATTTCGCCTCCAATAGAGATGGTGGAAAGGGAGATGATGACATCTATTCCTTTAAACGACTTATTTTAGAGGAAATTCCTGAGAACAAAAACGCTATTGCCGGGGTTGTTACAGAGCTCATTACAGGTGATTTAATGCCTAAGGCCATGGTAGAATTACTGGATGAAAACAATATTAAGCTCAAGGAGGTAGAAACCGCGGAGGATGGCAGTTTCATATTCGAGGATTTAGATTCTAACACGAGGTATACTTTAAGAACTACAGGTGGTGACACTTATTTTGAAGATGAAAGGGAAACCGCTACAGAGGATAATACAACGGTAAATGTAGAAGTTAAGCTGAGAAAGCTTCAAGAAATAATAACTGTTGAGAATGGTATACGCAAGCTTAAGACAGAAATGATTCACTTTAATTTTGATAAGTCTTACATAAGGCCTGATGCCGCTAATGAACTTGATAAGTTAGTAGAAGTAATGAACGAATATCCTGATATGGTCATAAAGGTAGAATCCCATACAGATTCCAGAGGTAGTGCGGTTTATAACAAATACCTGTCCGGTAAAAGAGCCGAATCTACAAGAGACTATATTATTTCTAAGGGAATTGCGCCAGAGCGTATACAAAGTGCTACTGGTTATGGAGAGGAAAGACTCTTAAATGGCTGTGATGGAAGCGTAGCCTGTACTGAACAGAACCACTACTTAAACCGTAGGTCAGAATTTATAATCGTAGAAATGTAAATAGTACCAATATAAACTAGCAAAAAGCCATGGGTTCACATCCATGGCTTTTTGCTTTTGTTTCAATTTGTAAATTATCTAAGAGCATTTCTGAACTCGATTATCCAATAAAGCTTATCAATTTCCACTTATGTCCTTTAGACTCTCAATGAGATTATTACATACTTGAGTATATTGTAATATTCCATAAAAACACCGTTAAACCTATAATTCAACCACTTGTAGGTTATTTAGAATACGCTTTTCCCTTTCATAGTTTTTATAATCCATTGGTCTAGTCTATTCGCTATTGCAAAAGACATATCGGATATTTATAGCCTAGAAACCTATAAATGTTCAGGTATGGAAAAAATTATACTCGTAAAAGAAATATATCTTGAGGCTTTTAAAAATTGGAAGAGTTACATCCTAGAAAATTATTTCAAAGTTTTTTCTTGGCTGTGTTTTGCACTTTTAGCACTAACCATTTATGCTTTTGTCTTTAGGGTGTCTACCGGATTTTCCTTCAGTAACCTATAAAAGTTAAAACAAATAAGAACAAAAAACGCCAATGAGATTTCACTGGCGTTTTTTATATAAGAGATATGCTACTTTTCTGTAAAACGCACCGTTTTCATAATGGCTTCCAGTTCAAACATATAATCTCTCTTCTCCGTTGCAGGAGCAAATGTAAAACCTTCCAGCACTAATTTTCTGTTGTTCGGTTTATCATTAATGATATAGGTTAAGAAAGGGCCTGCCATTGGATATCCGGACATCTCCCAAATACCTCTGACCTCAGCTGCTTTTCTGCCAGCTATTTCTACAGGGAAAACATAGGGCGAAAAGGCCTTCTCCGTTATCATATAATTTTCCTTTCCAGGAATGTCTTCGCCAGGTATGAACAGTCTCCCAATGGAATCTCTCATACTTACGATATCTTGCACAAATGTAGAATCGTTCTTAAAGGTATCCCAAGGCACACTGTACGCAATAAGGTTCATGTTGCCCTTCTGAATCTGACGGTCTATCCAAACAAAGTCTTTTTCTTCACGACCTACTTTATAAATTGATGGTACGTTCAATTCAACACCAAAATTGTTCTGTAGGGCTTTTTCTTTACTTAGCGATTTTAAGAACCTCTTTTGAGCCTCATCCAATTCCAATTTTTTAAAAGCCTCGATAAATTCCGGTGCCTTTTTGTTGAGGTTAGTAATGATTTCATCCTTGGTTCTACCCTTGATTACACCTACTTTTTGTGGCTTAGCGTACATGTTCTTTTTCATATGGGCTATGCTCAGTGAGTCTTCCATAACATAAAGAACGGCCCTTGTATTTCTTACCGCTCCAGAAAATACTTGCGGTGGTATTTGGGTAATGCTGAATAAAGCTTCGTCCCAGGTAAGGCCTAGCGCGGGAGCGGCAAAATTCTCTCGAATTCTATTCCCCACCTCGCTATTCCATAACTCGTTGTCTATAACTACCGTTAAGGTGTTGTAAGCGCCTATGGAATTGGGCAAGTAATCCTTTTTTTCTCCTTCTTCACAAGAGGATAACAACAATAAGGTGAAAATGGGCAAGAAAAATAATTTTTTCATTTTGTATTTCTGTTTACGATGAACACTTGCACAATTTAAGTTTTGTGCCTGGTTTTAAATTGTTACCACTAATACCGTTCCATTCTCGTAAATTGTCAATACTAACTCCAGGATATTTTCTAGAAATGGTCCAAAGCGAATCACCACTCCTCACTTCGTGTACGCGAGAATTACTAGAAGTAGCCGTTCTAGAAGAGGTCTTTTTCGGTGTTATTGCCGTTACCGCACTTTTTCTTGGGTATATGGTCAACCGTTGCCCTATTCTTAAATCATTTCCCCTGAGACCGTTCCATCTTTTTATCTGGCTTACCCCTACTCCGTATCTCATGGCTATTTTACCTAGATAATCACCATCTCGCACTCGGTATCTGATCCTGTTCTCCTCCGCTTGCTTTACCAATTGCGGTAATGGACTTTCTTTACTTTTAAGCTCTTTAGCAACATGGGCATAAATGGCCTCTTCATTGGCTACAAACTTCCCCATTTCCGCTAACGGAAGCCGCAGTGCATGTTCCTTGTTTTTTTTAAAAGGAATAACATCTAACTTATAGGAGGGATTCAATATTTTCAGTTCTTCCTTGGATATCCCTGTGAGTTCTGAAATCTGGTCGAACGTTATCAAGCTTTTAACATGAATGGTATCCGTCTCAAAATAAGGCCGGTCTACTTTCTTTCCTTTAATGCCATGTTCTTCAGCATACTCGAAAATATACATTGTTGCTAAAAAAGCAGGAACATACCCCGCCGTTTCCCTAGGAAGGTTTCTTCTTATATTCCAATAATTTCTATGCCCTCCAGACCTTCTTATAGCCTTATTAACGTTCCCAGGACCAGAATTGTAGGCTGCCAATGCCAAATCCCAATCCTCATAAATAGCATATAGTCTGTTCAAATACTTACAGGCGGCTTCTGTCGATTTTATAGGGTCGCTGCGTTCATCTACGTAACTATTGATTTCTAGCTTCATTTCACGGCCTGTGCCGTACATGAACTGCCAAAGACCCGTTGCGCCCACTCGTGATCTTGCTTTAGGGTTCAATGCGGATTCCACAATGGACAAATATTTCATTTCCAGGGGAATATTATGGTTGTCCAATTCTTGCTCAAAGAGGGGGAAATAGAATTGACTTACCGTCATCATCTTTTCCATTAGTCCACGTTTTCTAGTAAGAAAAGATTTTATAACACTCTCTAATGAAGGATTATATGTAACATTAAAAGGGGTTTTTTGATTTAGCTGTTCTAATCGAAGTTTCAAGGTGTCCGTATTTAAATCCAATACCACCTCTTCACTGGTATCTAAAGTAGTGACTTCATCGTAAATTTCATTAAAAAGTAAAGCGCTGGCCATTAGCTCCTTCATCCATAAACTGTCCAATTTTTTAGCCAGTTCCATATCGCGCAAATTATACGTAGTAGAATCCTTTGGTTTCATAAGAACAAGATTCCCTTCCGGAACAGCTTTTGCGGCACTTAAACTTGGTGTTTGAACTATGGAATCAGAAACTAAGACGGGCATGTCTTTAGAAATTGATTTTTCTAAATTCCCTGTTTTACTGAACTGCGTAACGGAATCTACTTCTTGCCCATTGGTAAAGAAGGCAACAGACAACATTACTAATAAGATGAAAGAATTAAATTTTAACTTGCTCATATTGGACGTAATATTCTAAGCGTAACCAACGAAAATCGTACATTTTTTTGTGAGAATAAAATTTAATCTCTTAAAATGCAGATAATTTCGATATGTTCCGTTTATCGATAAAGCCCTTACTACGCTAATATTGCAGCTATTCCAGGTAAGGTTTTACCCTCTAGGCTCTCTAACATTGCACCACCGCCAGTAGATACGTAACTCACTTTTTCCTCAAAGCCAAATTGTTTTACCGCTGCAACGGAATCACCTCCTCCAACAAGGGAAAAAGCACCATTTTGTGTAGCTTGGTCAATAAAATTACCTACGGAAATAGTTCCCTTGGCAAAATTTTCCATTTCAAAAACTCCGACCGGACCGTTCCATAGAATAGTCTTGGAGTTTGTGATTACATTCTTAAAAATCTCTAATGTTCTTGGGCCAGCGTCGAGACCTTGCCAGCCATCTGGTATTTTATCTACATCAACCACCTGTGTCTGGGCATCGTTGCTAAAATCGTCTGCGGCCAAAACATCTACCGGAATATGAACGTTAACTCCTTTTTCTTTTGCCTGTTTTAGAATATCCATGGCCAGGTCCATCTTATCATCCTCGCAAATAGAATCTCCCACCTCGCCTCCTTGGGCCTTAATGAAGGTATAGGTCATACCACCACCAATAATTAAATCGTCTACCTTATCAAGAATATTTTCGATAATGGTAATCTTAGAGGATACCTTTGCACCTCCTAGGATGGCAAGGACAGGTTTTTCCCCTGTCTGCATCACCTTTTCAATGGCGTCTATTTCTTTGGCCAGCAAATAACCAAAGCACTTAGCTCCCTCAAAATATTTAGCCACTATAGTGGTTGATGCATGTGCCCTGTGTGCCGTGCCAAAAGCATCGTTTACGTATATGTCGCCCAGTTTTGAGAGCTTTTCGGCAAAAGCCTCATCTCCATTTTCCTCTTCTGAATGATATCTAAGGTTTTCTAATAAAAGTACTTCGCCGTCCTGTAATTCTTGAACCGCTTTTTCGGCTTCATCGCCCACACAGTCCTCCACGAATTTCACGGCAATACCGATAATATCCGAAACCTTAGCGCAAATGTGCTTTAAAGACATGTCCGGGTTGCGCGCCCCTTTTGGTCTGCCCAAATGGCTCATAAGTACAGCGCTACCGCCGTCTTCCAAAACTTTTATAATTGTTGGTTTAGCCGCCTCGATTCGGTTGGCGTCCGCTACTTCAAAGTCCTCGTTTAATGGAACATTAAAATCAACTCGGATAAGTGCTTTTTTATTTTCAAAATTATAATCGTCCAATAGTTTCATGAAATTTCTACTTTTAGTAAGTCACAAATGTAAAGATTAATTAGGGATGAGATAAAGTACCGCACAAGATTATTTGAGCAAAAATGTAATTCCTTTATGGGTCAAAAAACGACTATATTTGACTTTATGTTGTTCAAAGATATTTTAGGGTTATCCCATATAAAGAATCACTTGGCGCAAAGTGCAGACGCGGGAAGAATACCGCATGCACAATTATTCGTTGGTCCAGAAGGCTGTGGCACCCTGCCCATGGCATTGGCCTACACCCAGTATGTCGTCTGTGGAAATAAAAATGGTGAAAACTCGGAAGGTTCAGTGAACTGCAATTTAAAGTTCGATTCCCTTGCCCACCCTGATGTCCATTTTGCTTTTCCGGTCGCTAATTCAGACAAAATAAAAAGCCATGCAGTGAGCAATCATTACATGCAGGAATGGAGACAGTTTATAAGCGAACAACCTTATGGTAATCTTTTTGACTGGTACCGTCTAATAGATATTGAAAAGAAGCAAGGGCAAATTGGGGTGGATGAAGCGCTGGACGTTGTAAAAAAATTATCCCTAAAGTCTTATGAAGGCGGTTATAAGGTGATGTTAATATGGATGGCAGAACGCATGAACAACGCTGCGGCCAACAAACTCTTAAAACTTATTGAAGAACCTCCTGAAAAAACGGTATTTCTGCTGCTTTGTGAAGACGAGGAACAAATAATACAGACAATAAGGTCAAGATGCCAAGTACTACACTTTCCACCCTTGTCAGAGGATGCCATTACAAAAGCTCTAATTGAAAAAGGAGCGAACAAGCAAGAAGCTATCCGCATTGCACACGAGGCCAATGGAAACTTTAACAAGGCCGTTGATTTGCTGAATGAAGATTCGGAGGATTTGGTATTCGAGAAATGGTTTATTCAATGGGTGCGTACTGCATTTAAGGCAAAAGGCAATAAAGGCGCTATACATGAGCTCATTCTTTGGAGTGAAGAACTTGCAAAAACTGGAAGAGAAGTACAAAAAAAATTTCTACACTATTGTATTACGGTAATGCGCCAAGCAATGCTCATCAACTACGGGGCAGAAGAACTCGCGTACATGAAAATTCACGATGCTGGTTTTCAATTAAAAAAATTCGCGCCTTTTGTTCATGAGAACAATATCCTTATCATAACCGAGGAGCTTGAAAAAGCCATTTATCATATTGAAAGAAATGGCAATGCCAAAATAGTTTTTACAGATCTGTCCATAAAACTTACGCGACTATTACACAAAAAACCAAACTGACTGGAAATATGAAATCACTTTTGGAATATCCTGCTGAAATTTTACTGTTAGTATTCTTGATCGTTACTTTTTTACAAAGCGGCATCGATAAAATTATAGACTGGAATGGAAATCTTGGTTGGCTCAAGGGTCATTTCTCAAAGACTCCATTAAAAAATATGGTCCCCCTACTTCTTGGTACCGTGTTGCTTACCGAAATGGTCGCAGGGATTCTTTGTTTCATTGGTCTGGTACAAATGGCTACTACGGGCAACACCGTCATGGCGCTTTATGGGGCAATATTATCCTGTCTTGCGCTCTTAATGCTTCTTTTCGGACAAAGAATAGCTAAAGACTATGAAGGCGCCAGAACCATAGCCGTCTATTTTATTCCCGCTATATTCTTGGTCTTCCTGTTACAGTAAAGGACCTCGGAACAAACCCATGAGGCATTAGAAGGAAAGCAAACATTTCTTTGAAGCTAAGGTTGGAACATTATCAATCTCGATTATCGAGTAAAAAGTAAACCCTCCGAAAAAAGAAGATCTTGGAGGCGTCGAGCACCCCAAACGCAAGGGGGAACCGCTGTACCGAAACGCCCCAAAATAAAAGACCTTCCGAAAAGGAAGGTCTTGGAGGCATCGAGCGGATTCGAACCGCTGTACAAGCTTTTGCAGAGCTGTGCCTAGCCACTCGGCCACGATGCCATGATTTATGGACTGCAAAGGTAGTACCTTATTACAAGGTTTCAAAAATATATAATCACGATCTTTTTGATTTTAAAGTTACAGTAACTTTTTCAACATCACCGTTTATAGGAGGGTTTACTTTGGAGACCGCTACTTTTGAGGTTTCAACTGCTGGTAACTCTTTAAATATGCGTTCATTAATTCTTTGAGCAACATGTTCTAAAAGTTTAGAAGCTATGGCCATTTCCTCTTTTACGATATGGTTTATATGAACATAATCCACGGTATCTTCCAGACTATCCGTAGCAGCGGCTTTGGACAAGTCCGCTTTCACTGAGATATTCACTAGATAATCGCTTCCTAACCGCGTTTCTTGAGGTAGGCAACCGTGATAGGCGTAAACTCTTATGTTTTCTACAAGGACTGTTCCCATTTGTTGATGTTATAAGCCGTAAACTTATGATAAAAGAAACAATTTCCTAATACGTACACCTACAATTACTAATTCCTTGGAAGAGATCTACCCCTAATGTTACCACGTGAGTACCCGTGCTATAGCCAAGTAATTCGTTAAGAATAATCTGATAAGAATACCCAAAATAAAAATTACTCTTCTTTAATCCTGCGATAGGGGCGATGTATAAAGGGTCACCAATCTGGTCATTAAGAAAACGATAGGTTACACCGGCATAGTAGTAATCTTCAAAATCGTACCATCTGAACTTTACGTTCAAATCGGTTACCGAACGGCCATCACTCTCAAAAAGTTGAAAAAATACCGATGGTTCTATTTCCAGATTGCTGTTCTTGCTCTTACTATACCTATATCCCGTGTAGAGGTAATAATTACGTAATCTATTGGGCTCAAAAATAGGGTTGAACTTGGTCAAATCCTTATCTATTAAATTTGATGCGTTCGCGCTGATGTAAAACTTATCATACCTATACAAAAGACCTACGTCAAAATTATGGTTGGTAGTAGCTCTATCATCTGTAACACTAGGGTCCAAGGCATCAAAATTCTCAATATCTATTCTAAACTGGTTAAAATTGTAGGAGATACCAAAGGATAGAAATTCATCATCATACCTGTCCAACGTTAAGTGATGTGCAAATGAAACTCGTGCTCCCCTTTGCTTGGTTTCTCCATTACTATCATTGTACAGTAAAGCGCCTATCCCTGATTTTTCTCCAACACGCATATCGGCCGCCAAAGACTGTGTGTCCGGCGCATCTTTAATGCCAACCCATTGCGTTAATCCGTTGACACGAATTTTTACATGGTCGCCAATACCTGCATATGTTGGGGACATCACAAAAGGATTATCTGCCAAATACTGAGACAACTGGGGGATTGTCAGCTCCTGACCTTTAAGGGCGAAGGCACTTATTAAAAAGGCCAAGGTCAATAATTTATTTCGCATAATTTTCAAGGTTAAGTTCTATCTGTATAAGGTAAAATGTCCAACAAATTCTCTGTTGTCCTCGTCTCCGTTAAGCTTTATAACATACCAATAATCACCTGTGGGGAGTTCGCTTTGGTTGTACAGACCATCCCATCCGGCATCATTTAAGCCCATTCGGTAAACCTCCCTACCATAACGATCAAAAATGATGGTTAGTATCTGTGGAAAGGCTTCTTGATTTCTTGGTAACCAAGCGTCGTTTTGACCATCACCGTCAGGGGTAAAGAAATTAGGTATCTCTATGTCTATGAACTCCATAAAAATATTGGCTTGAGCCTCACATCCGTTCTCGTCCACCACAGTTACAACGTAGGTATCCGTTCTTCTAATAATGAAGGTGTTTTCGTCTCCATTATCCCTATCGTCAAAATAGAAGGTGTATCCTTCTCTTCCTCCTTCTGCAGTTGCCGTAATCTCATTAATTCCACTCTGCTCTAGTGTTAAGGTAAGTGGCTCAAAGTTTTCTATCTCAAAATCAAAGGTTTGAACACATCCGTTGGCGTGCGCTATTGCTATATAATGCATTCCTGGAGCGGAATTCCTGAAATCTGGATTGAGTTGCATATCAGCGGGGTCTGTCGAATCTAACGCATATAACACATCACCTATTATTGTTTGGTCTTCTAGGGTAATATTTACGTAATTGCCCGGTGTGTCACCAGAGCATTCGTATATAGGTTCAACGGAAGCGTTCAAGTTAACCCCTGGGGTAATATCTACAACAATATTTGCCTCACAACCATTGGCATCCCTTACGAAAACCAAATAATTATCCCCTGGCAGACCACTGAACACCGTTCTGTCCTGTACATAGTCCGCATCGCTATTAGAATTTAGACTTGTGCTATAAGGAGCTGTTCCGCCTGTAATATTCAATGTAATTGAACCATCGCTATTTCCTTCACATACCTCTGGAAGTATAGTGGCGTCTATTTGCAGTACCGTAGGTTCGGTAATCGTGTACTGTAATTGTTCAAAACATCCGTTCTGATCTTGTGCAATAATCGTGTAGTCTCCCGGTGCTAAGTCCGTAAACGTATTTTCACTATCAAATTGGTTTAGGTTCGGTGAGATTGCATATTGATATCCTCCTGCGCCGCCAGCAAGCGTCACCGTAATGCTTCCATCCTCTTCCCCAGCACAGCTAACATTTATGATATTTTCAGTGTAGCTCAAAGGGGCCGGTTCAATAATTTCTACACGCTCGGCAGAAACTGAACAATCTTCACTGGTCACATTCACAAAATAAACACCTGCCGACAATCCTGTAAATTCACCAAAAATTTGAGGTCCGGCAATTCTTGAAGCAGTACTTAAGGAAACATCCGTATAAAGTTCGTATTGGTAATTTCCTAGTCCACCGGATGCATCTGCATAAATAATGGCCGTACTTTCTCCCGTACAATTAATGACGGCCGCCGAACTATCAACATCCAAAATCAATGGCATAATAGGGTCTTCCGTGATTTCATTGGACTCGATGGAGGCACAATTAAAGGAGTCTTGAACATAATAACTATACGTTCCTGCTCCAATATTAGCGAACACATGGGTGTTTGGACCATTTACTTCATTAAACGCACTGAACGTTATTCCGTCCGCACTAAAAGTATAGGGGCCTGTGCCACCTGTGGCTATCAACTCCAATTCTGCCTGTGTGGCACAGGTTAACGCACTTGTTCTAATCAATTGGGCGGAAACCTCCGTTGGATCAATAATTTGAATTCTATTTGACTCTGCTGCGCAGTTATTGTCGTCCATAACCGTAACGCTGTAGAATCCTGCGCCCAGATTGTCAAAAGTCGCAGATGCCTGTGGAACAGAAATTGGCTGAGCAGTTGTACTGGTCATATCTGGATACACATTTAACTGATATTGATAGATAGGTGTTACGTTCCTAGCCCCGACCGAAGCTGTAATGGAAGCCGTATCATCGCCATAACATACCAAGGTGCTGGCAGAAATGGTCGGAACGATATCATCCGGACGAATCAGGGTAATATTTCCAGTGTCGGTATATAAACATCCAAAGGTATCCTCCACTACTATATCAAAATCTCCTGCAGACAGGTTGGTGAACAAGAAAGCACTAACATTGGTTTGTACGTTCGGAGCTTGACCTGTCGTAGTATTTATCAAAGTAATGATATAAGGTCCGTTTCCTCCCTCTGGGTTCACCAGAATGCTACCTTGGTCATTAGAACAGCTTACGCTAGATTCTATGCTGATTACAGCACTTATTGGAGCTTCTGGAGCTATAATGGTAATAACATTAGAATTTTCAACACAGAATGGCGCTTGGGTTTGCGTAATCCTCACATAATAAGAGCTGCCTGGAAGACCTGTTATCGGAGGTAATGCAGTACTCGTATTTCCGCTGCCGAGTTGCCCCGCAATAGGATTGTTGTTCGCATTGAATACTTGATAATCATAGGTCCCCACGTAATCTGTGATATTTACACTGAAGCTTCCGTCATCAACACCATTATTTAAGCATTCCTCATCCGTAAGTTTCGTGGCAACCACCTGCATCTCCAATGGTTCATCAATGGTATGTACCGTATCAATCGTACATCCTGTGTCCAAATTGGTAATACTTATGCTATAATTGCCGGCCCCTAGTCCTGTGAAGAGACCCGTGTTATTGCTGTCCGTGTATGTCACGTTGATACCATTAATCACAAAGTTTAGGTTTGGTGTCGCCAAGGCCGGGTTAATCGTAAGATTTACCTGGATTTGAGCGTCATTACCTGGATTACAAGTAACAGGAGCTATATCCGTGATTACCGGATCATTAATCTCAACAAACTGATCTACAGTTGCGTTAACTGCTGGGCTAGCACATCCATTGTCATCAAAAGCTGTTATTTCATAATCGCCTCCCGCATAATTAGTTTCTACATAAACAGCATTTGGACCATCCTGAACCACGGTTGCCGTAGTTGTATTTACAAATCTATACCTCACGAAATTGTTCGAGCCTCCCGACAGTGTTGAAGTGTCCACAGAGATACTTGCCGTGTTTGCATTATTACCCACGGTACATGCAAATTGCTGTGTGTTTGCCGTAAAGCTAGAAACTACGTTCGGTTGTGTAATGGTCTGTGTAATGTCTCTGCTACATCCGTTTGGAGATTCTACTCTTATCGTGTAGGTAATACCCGCAATGGAGCCTTCCAAACCAGTGAAAACCGCTGTTGCATCCGTATTACTTGAAGCGTTTATCGGTAACGTAGCGCTACTGCCCGGGCCAGCTATAATAGTAAACGTGTAAGGTCCTATTCCATTATCAGGATTAGCGTTGACGCTAATCGTACCATCGTCAGCTCCGTTACACGTCACATCTGTAAAGTCATCAATAACAATGTTCGGTACAACAGCGGGTTCCAATCGCTGCGTTATTGTGCTACTACAGGTATGGCCAGTTGCTGTATCGGTAATCGTAAATACATAATCCCCTACCATAGTCAGGTTTGTGAACGTCGCCGTTGCACTTCCTAAAACTGCGGGTTGTGGTGTAGAAGCATCGGGGAAAGTAACCGTATAATTAAAGGTTCCAGAGCCTCCGGTCTGCGTTATCGTAATTTCTCCACCAGAATTACAATCGATTGTTTTATCAATATCGGCCCTTGGAGAAATAACTTCGTATAAAATCGCAGCCGATGTTGTCGCGGCACAAGTAAGTTGGTCGGTTATCTGTACCTCATAAGACCCAGCACCTAATCCAGTAAAAGTTGTGGTCGCCTGTGGCGCTCCAAATAAACTTCCATTTTGTAGTAATTGGTACGTGTAATTACTTCCCTGACCTCCTGTAACTCCTACTACCTCGATCTCTCCAGAGAAATCCGTACAGTTTCCTTGGTTAACCTGTAAGTTGGCGGAGATAGGCTCAGGGTTTATTAGTATTACATCGGTTAATCGTTGCATACAATCGTTCTGATCCTTAATCCAGACCTGATAATCCGTTCCGGGCGTAGCTGAACCTGCAAGACCTGTAAATCTTGGGTTGTTCACAAAGCTTCCTACTGTCGGTGATGGGTCTGTAGCTAAGGCAATAAAATAGGTGTACGTTCCCCAGCCTCCTTGTGCATCGATAATTTCAATTACGCCGTCATTAAAGGCACAAGTAATAGGTTCTACTTGCGTATTTCCTGTTATAGGACCATTAGGACCAGCAATAGCGAAGAAATCTGTTGTAGTACAATTGGGGTTGCTGTCTTGGACAATATCTACCCTATATTCACCCTCTCCTAAAGCAAAAGGTGTTGTAGGGCCAACATTGGCAGATACTCCATTGGCACCGCCTATAAGAACATCATCTCCTAAGGAAACGGTTCCTTGAGAATTATATATCTGCCAAGAGAATCCTCCGGTATATGGGTTAATTGGGTCGTTGATGGTAAAACTCACCGAGCCATCTGTTCCATCACAAACAACATCAACAACTGTAGACGTTATTTCAAAATTATTGGGTTCACCTACCGTATGTGAAACTGGAACTATACAGTTGGTATTTACGTTTCTCACTTCAAAATTATGCGTTCCCGTACTTAAATTCGTAAAGGTGTTCGATGCTCCGAATACACCACTTGGCAGTTGTCTAAATTCGTAATTTGCCAAGCCTGCCGGTGTGCTTGAGTCCGTAAGCGACCCAAAAGCGTTTATGGTAATATTCTCTCCTGCAATACATGATATGGTTTGGTCTACTGTAATAGTAGCCGGCAATAATTCATCGAATGGAGCGATACTGGCCGACGCCGTCCCTTGACAACCCTTGTCGTCAAAAACAATAATGGTGTAATCTCCGCCAAGAACATTGGTTTCGATATAGGAATCGTTAGTGCCATCTTGAACAGGTGTCACCAAATCCAAGTTGTTGAAGAATTGGTAACGTACGAATGTATTGGAACCTCCGGTTGCACTTTGAACAGAAATACTTGCATTGTTCTCGTTATTTCCGGTAGTACAAACGAACTCTACAGGTATGTTCATGGTAACCGCTATGGCATTTGGTTCGCCAATAGGTATTGCCACACTGTTCGTTGGACAGTTATTGGAAGAAGATGCCGTAATGGTTACGATATATCCCGCTCCAGTTGTAGGTGCAAGACCCGTAAAGGTTGCGCTGGTATTCGTTGTGCTTGATGGGGTAATATTTACACTACTACCATCTCTGTCAGTAATCTCAAAAGTATATGGCCCAATAGCATTATCAACAGCAGAAATAGTAATTGTACCATCGGTATCTCCATTACAGATTACATCTGTGGTATCGATAGTATCAACTACAGGCTCTAATCTCGTTGGGACTTCAACGGTAAAGGTTCTCGCAGGACATGATGGTCTATTGTTGTCATACACCAATACCGTATACGTTCCCGGTGTAGACGTTGTCCATTCTTCCGGTGAGGTCAGGGTTGTTCTCGTTTCGTTTTCAGGTCCGGTAATCTCATAGTCATAAGAACCGGAACCATCTGTAGCTTCAATGGTGATTACAGCATCCGGACCATAGGGGTTTGGCACTGTTACTACAGAACAATCCAATAATTTTGTGTTTGTTGCACTTGCTTGTAGAACAGGATATATTTCCGCTGTATCCGTAGCAGTACAACCATTCGTGTCAATAATTGAAATAGTGTAGGAGCCTACCGCGACATTATTGAATATACCTCCATTGTCAACATATGTTGTTCCCCCATCGATGGAATACAGATATGGTGCACTGCCACCGCTTGCGTTCACGGTAATTCCAAAGGGTGTTGCACAATTTGTCGTTGTTACGCCAGTAATCGTAGGACTTTGTGAAATATCCATGGACACGGTATGAGAAGGTAGCGTGGTCACCGGACAATTATATTGATCGGCAATTTCCACAAGCACATTGAACGGTG
>NZ_MDGN01000037.1:0-5644 GCF_002742365.1 Maribacter sp. 4U21 | reverse complement strand
CCGCAGAGGTATCAAAGGCGCATGATGTCATCAAGGCCCTATATCTGTAATTGTCTTTGTCCACATCCACGGAGTTGACGGTCAAGTTCGCCGTACCCGTACCCGAGTACTCCGTACTATCGAAGATATCGGTAAAAGTCGTGCCCCCGTCACGGCTCACTTGCCACTGATAGGTGACCACTTCACTTGTGGTGACCGAAAATATGACATCGTCCCCCGCAAAAGATGTTCGGTCCACCGGCTGGGTCGTGAAGACGGGGTCCAATACCGTCATGGCTATGGGGGTGCTTTCGGTGTCGCATCCGTTCGAGGTGTACAGTGCCGTCACCGTTACGCTGTCACCATCCAACAAACCGGAGGTGGTGTAGGTATTGGCCGTGGAAAGCGGCTGCACGCTGGTACCGTTTACAAAAAATTCGTACTCGTCACCGCCACTGGCCGTAAAGGTAACACTGTCACCGTCGCAAATGGTATTGTCCGCATCACTGCTCGTAAGTACCGGATCGGGCGGTACGTTCACCGTTATGGTAAAATCTTCAATGTCCCCATCGAAAATTTCCCCACATGGATCTGTTATCGGGTCAAAATATCTTAGCATTGCCCTGGCATTGAAAGTAGTGGGTACCGTTACCGTTGGCGCGGTTACGGAAAGGTCTATGGAACACCCGTTCGGTCTTTGATAAATACAAGAGTCACTAACGCTATACTCAAATATCCCGTCACAATCAAAATCGATAAAGAGGGTAATATATTCCTCGTCACCTGATTCTGCCTCATCTGTCGTTCCCGGCCCAACACCTATCGTAAATGTTCTTGTCTGCCCAGAACAGAAAACGGCCCCAGCTATTGAAGAAGGGTCTATCTGTTCGTATGCTGGGTCAAAACTTCCCGGAGGGCATGGGTCTGGCCCTGGGCACTGCCCGTACGAATGGGAACAATCTGGTTTCCCCTGGAAACCCTTATACCTTTGTCTATACCATAAACAACCCCAATACAGGATGTAATGTTTCACGTGAGTATCGTTTAGATTTTAGAGGTTCTTCTAAAACCGTAGAAGCAAATGTGGGTAATGACCTATATGGGGCATGTGGACAAACTAATTTTGAAATTCCTGTTGTATCAACAAGTACCGGAAATACAACCTATCGTATCGTGAGTGGTCCTGCAGATTCACCGTTAGCTCCCTTTCCCACAGCTATTTCAAATCCTACGGGTATCTTGATCGCTTACCATGGTTATACCATTATTTCCGTTTTCTTGATTATAAGTTTGCGTACGCGTATTGGAAAGTGTAAATAGAATAGGAGTTGTACTTGCACCAATATACGCGTTTACGGTGAATGCTGTAGTTTCTGGCGTAGATAGGTACATCCTTTGTTCTCTTACAGAGCCATTACCGATAGCTTGATTTAACGGTTGCAGATAATGTAAATCGCTTAACTGCGCAAAACTTTTATTTCCTAAAAAAAGAAAGATAAAAAGGGCGAGATTTCTTAAGTAAAGCTTAAATTTTGAGGTAATTGGAAACTACTTGACAAAAAATCAGATTTCATCTGTGACTGCAATATATTGTTGTAAAAATTACTTTAAATGTGGTGCACTACGCTTTTTATAATACCATCCGCATCTAGATAAATTGAAGCAGAAACCCCAATAGATTTATAATTTCCATTGGGGTGCTCTTTCGTGTCGATTAAAGCTTATCTGTACAAAGTAAAGTGCCCTACGAATTCACGGGTATCTTCAGCTCCGTTAAGCTTAATAACATACCAATAATCACCTGTTGGTAGTGTATTCTCTTGATAGAATCCGTCCCATCCTTCTGGACTGTCCTGAAGGCGATACACCAAACGGCCGTATCTATCAAAAACATTGATCCAGATTTGAGGAAACTGTGCTATATTCCTCGGTAGCCAAAGGTCGTTTTGGCCATCACCATCTGGGGTAAAGAAATTGGGTATTTCAATATCAATGAATTCCATGAAAATCGATGTAGTGCTTTCACAACCATTTTCATCTACCACACGAACCGTATAGGTATCCGTCCTTTTAATAAAGAAAGTGTTCTTATCGCCGTTGTCAGATCCGTCAAAATAGAACGTGTATCCTTCTTTACCGCCTGTTGCAATGGCAGTAATCTCATTTAGGTTTTGTTGTACAGCCGTTAGCGCTAGAGGTGTAAATTGTTCTATTTGGAACTCAACAGTGTTCATACATCCGTTGGCATGTGCTATGGTAATAAAGTGAACACCAGGAGCGATATTTTCAAAGCTCGGTTCAAGAACTAGTGCATTGGCATCATCAGTATCCAGGGCGTATAATACATCCGAGGCAATGGAATCATCCTCAAGTGTGACTAAGACCCTATTGGTGGGTGTGTCACCAGAACATTCGTAGATTACTTCGGCGGTGGCGGCCAGATTTGCGCCATTTTCTACCGTTATGGTTTGATTTACGATACAACCCATAGCATCCTTTACAAATACCAGATAGGTATCTCCTGCTAAGGAATCAAAAGTAAGTCTACCTTCCACAAAATCGTCATCGTTATTGGAGTTGATACTGGTACTGTATGGTGCTGTTCCTCCGCTTATCGTTACCGTTATAGAACCATCCTCATCACCGGCACAAATTTCCGGAGTGGCACTTAGGTCCATTTCTAGAATCTCCGGTTCCGTAATGGTAAATTCAATAATTTCAAAACAGCCGTTGGTATCTTGTGCTATTACTGTATAGTCTCCAGGGGATAGATCAAAGAAACTACCCTCATCGTCAAATTGATTTAGGTTCGGATAAATAGCATATTGATAAACTCCGCTACCACCTTGTACGTCCAATTCAATACTACCATCGTTAGCATCGTTACATGTAACATTGGTAATCGCAGGTGTTACTACCAAGGGTGCGGGCTCATCGATAATAACCACTTCTGAGGTAGTTTGGCAATCCTCACTTTCCACGCTAACGTAATAAGTTCCTTGGGGAAGATCGGCAAAGGTGCCAGAACTCTGGTACGGTCTAATTGGTGAAGATAATCCTTGATCTGCGAACAGGCCATAACTATAGCCTCCAAGACCACCATCTGCTGTTGCAAATATTAGTGCAGTACTATCACCATTACAGTTTATAACAGCTGCTGAGGTATCTAGGCTTATGGTTAAATCTTCAACGGCGTTAACGGTAATTTCATTCGAAATTATTGAGATACAATTAAAGCTATCTTGAATATAATATTGATACGGTCCGGCATTAACATTCTGAAATAGATGTGTGTTTGGACCATTTATTTCGTTCATAACATTAAATGAAACACCATCAGAACTCCATCTATACGGGGCGGTACCACCTGATGCTCTTAACTCTAATTCCGCACCTGATAAACAAGTTAAAGTCTGGGTCGTAACTAGCATACCTGTGGACTGGGTAGGCGCAACAATTTCAATTATTTCGGAATCATAGGTACATCCCATAGCATCTGAAACTGTAATACTATAGAAGCCAGAACCTAGGTTATTAAAGGTTGACCCACTTTGTGAAGCGCTACTGCTGAGCGTGGTAGAGCCAACAGCATCATCCAAACTATGTAACACATAGCTATAAGTAGAACTTACGTTTCTAGAATCTAAACTAAAAGATAAGGTAGCGTCCGTATCTCCTTGACATGCTAATGGTGTGGAAGAAACACTACCTGAAATTGCATCTGGCACTAAAAGTTCAAAAGCATTATTAAAAGTGCCAGGACACCCTAAAACATCTGTAATGCTAATGTTATACTGACCAGCACCCAAGTTGTTGAACAGGTGCGAATTTACTCCTGAAATAGTGGTAGACGTACTTGAGGCATTATGCGTCAGCGTAATGTCATAAGGTGCCTGCCCGCCCAATGGATTTATTTCAGCGCTTCCTTGATCATTGGTACAACCAACATCTACAGTATTTATAGGCCCAAGAGTTATCGGAGCGCTTGGCGTTGCTATAGTGAACGACCTTACTTGACCACAATTTGGTAAAGCATCTTGGATTACCTCTACCAAGTAGTTCCCGGCCGCAATACCTATGGCCGTAGTAGGTCCTAGATTTGGAGAGTTGCCCACCATTACCGCGGTACCATCGTCTGAACGGTCAGCAGGTGTGCCATTGGTGTTATAGATGCTCCAAGAGAAACCTGCGGTATACGTTGCATCTACTATGGTAAGTCTTATACTTCCATCGTCACCAAAACAAATAGCATCCGAAAGTTTTTCCACTATTAAATCGAAAGTGTTTGGTTCATCAACAATATGATTCACAATTATTTCGCAACCTGTATTTACATTTCTGACAACGAAGGAATAATTACCGGGTTGTAAATCTGTAAAAATATTCGAAGCTTGGGCAATACCGCTGGGTAACATTCTAAACTCATAATTACCGGGGTTAGTCGTGTAGTCGGATAGGCTGCCCGTTACATCAATAGTAATGTCTTCGCCTAAATTAGTACAGCTAATGGCTTCATCAATATGAACCGTGGCAACATTTAATTTGTCGTAGGTAGGTATCGTCACCGTTACTTCTCCCGTACATCCTGTATCGTCATAAACTCTTATGATGACATCTCCACCTGCAAAATCTGTATAAATATAATTGGCTGTAGTTCCATTTTGAAGTATGTTTCCACTAACATCATCCTCAAATTCAAAGCGGACATAATTTCCTGAACCACCTACTATACTGCCAGAATCTAAAGTAATTGTGGCATTATTGGTGGTATTGTCACTAGAACAACCAAATGGCGTTACCATGGGAATATCAAACGAAATGGCAATTGGTTCGTTTACTGGAATATTGCTAAATGTAGTGATACACCCATTAGGACCGGTTGCTGTTATTTCATAAGTTCCTTGTGGAAGGTTCTCGAACGAATTGGTACTTGTATTGAATGGAGAAACATTAGGACTCAGAGCATAACTTAATGGATTATTTCCGTTATTTATTTCTGAGATTGAAATGCTACCGTCCGAACCTCCAAAACAGGTTACATCCGAAGGAGTGTAAGTGAAATTTGGATTAATCACATCTGGTATGTCCACAGTAAAGGTTCTCGCGGGACATGAAGGTCTATTGTTGTCATACACCAATACCGTATACGTTCCCGGTGTAGACGTGGTCCATTCTTCCGGTGAGGTCAGGGTTGTTCTCGTTTCGTTTTCAGGTCCGGTAATCTCATAGTCATAAGAACCGGAACCATCTGTAGCTTCAATGGTGATTACAGCATCCGGACCATAGGGGTTTGGCACTGTTACTACAGAACAATCCAATAATTTTGTGTTTGTTGCACTTGCTTGTAGAACAGGATATATTTCCGCTGTATCCGTAGCAGTACAACCGTTAGCATCTAATATAGAAATGCTGTAGGAGCCTACCGCGACATTATTGAATATACCTCCATTGTCAACATATGTTGTTCCCCCGTCAATGGAATATAGATATGGTGCACTGCCACCGCTTGCGTTCACGGTAATTCCAAAGGGTGTTGCACAATTTGTCGTTGTTACGCCAGTAATCGTAGGACTTTGTGAAATATCCATGGACACGGTATGAGAAGGTAGCGTGGTCACCGGACAATTATATTGATCGGCAATTTCCACAAGCACATTGAACGGTG
>NZ_MDGN01000036.1:0-476 GCF_002742365.1 Maribacter sp. 4U21 | reverse complement strand
GAACCGTTGAAGCTTTCGATAAATGGGTTGTCCGTTGGTTTTCCCGGTCTTGAGAAGTCTAGCTCCACCTCGTTCTCGTATGCCCATTTGTCCAATATTTTACTGATGAACTCGCTCCCGTTATCCACTTTGATACGTTCGGGGAGTACTCCGTTCCCAAAAGTAATGGTTTCCATGACCTGTACCACATCGCTTCCTTTGAGCGAACTTCCCGCATGTATGGAAAGACACTTGCGACTAAAGTCATCCACTACAGTTAAGGCCCTGAACCGTCTGCCGTTATAAAGCTGGTCACATACAAAATCCATACTCCAGCATTCGTTCGGACCAGAGGCATTCCCTTCGGTAGGTTGTCTATGTGCGGCGGAACGGTTCCGTTTTGGGCGTTTCGACCTAAGATTGAGACCCTCCTCACAATAGACCCTGTACATGCGCTTATGGTTGTCCATAAAACCTTCCCTTCTCAAAAGGATATG
>NZ_MDGN01000035.1:0-65513 GCF_002742365.1 Maribacter sp. 4U21 | reverse complement strand
CTACGGTGGCATTAAGATTGGGCTGTATAGTAGTGGATGCTACGGCAGATATACAACCAAATGCATCCGTAACTTCAACATCATAGCTACCGTTGGATAATCCCGTAAATGTATAGGTAACATCCGTTGCAATGGCAGGTGTTCTCCATGGCCCTCCGTCTATTCGAAATTGATATCCTCCATTTCCTGCATTTACAGTGGCAGTAATGCTAGCGTTATTAGAGTCATCGTAACAGGCCGTAGCGGCAAGATCAAAATCTATGATTTCGGGTTCCGTAATGGTCGTGGATACGGTTGAAACCACTTCACATCCTTTTTGATCACGCACTCTTACCACGTAATCTCCAGCAGGAACATTTGGAAAAGTACTATTAGACTGAAATGCTGCAATTATACTCGTAGATGTATCTTCTAACTGATAGGAATATCCAGGCGAACCGCCTGTTGCTGAAGCTTCCAAAGTCCCTCCTGTATTGAAACAGGTGAAATCTGCAGTTTGGCTTAAGGAAGGCACTATTGCTGTTGGTTCGGTCAGTGTGGCAGAAAAATTCACTGAGCAGGAAGTGTCATTTAGTCTACGCACCTCTACGTTGTAGGTACCATCGGCTAAGTTCGCTGTTGTCGTGACCGGTGAAACCAATGAGGAGGACCAAGTTGTTCCGTCCGTACTATATTCGAAACCGGTTGCAGCATCAAAATTGGACACTTCAAATCGTATGGCACCATCAGCAGCACCACTACAACTTGGGTCTGTAGTACCCAGAATACTTGCGGAAAATTCTCTATTGTCCTCGACGACTACGGCAAAGGTTGTTGTTTTCTCGCAAATCTCCGGTAATTGTGTAGCTTGGATATCGTCTAGAATCAGCTCATTTCCATCATCACTTGCTTGGAAACTTCTAAGGACAATAGCAACGTTTGTATTTGCACCGGGATTAAAGATGATCGTTCTGTTATGCCAGTCATCCGCATCGTTGTTCTTAGGTATTTCTGGAAATACAGTACTGTTTATTACAGTGCCGGAACCATCTACTAATTCAATCTGAATTTCCGGGTTATTCCCTGCAGAACCCGTTGAACGTAAATTATAGGCCCAGAGAGAGATTTCTATATCCCTATTGGGAAGCACTTCAATACTATTTCTTTCCCATATGATACTTGAAGTGCCCACCAAATTATTACTTGGGTTTATAGCGAAGAAACGTCCATTCGCCAGTGCAGTATGATCGTTAGGATTTCTATAGGCAGGAATTGGATTTGTAACAATATTAGTCACAGCATATTCTCCATCTACCAATATACCGGCAGGACCTAGATTACATGTAGTTTCGCTTCCGTTCTGAGGTTCATAACAGTAACCGGGACCGACTTCACCGATTTGGGTGGTAGGTCCGGCTCCAAAATTCTCAAAGAAAAGTGTTGTTTGGCCGGGCGTGATACTACTGGAGTATTCCACAGTAATATTTTGGGTTCCCGAGGTGACGTTAGTGAACACATTATTAGCTATCGGAGCATTAGCTGTTCCGTTCATAGCGTAGGTGTACGTAAAATCACTGGTGTTTGATGGGGTCACGGTTATGGTCCCAGCACCATCACATGCATAATCTATGGTATTGTTAAAACTAGGTTCTGCTGCTGCGCTAGGCACGGTTAACGCCATATCGTATTCACAACCCAGAGCATCTCTTACGGTAAATTGATGGTTGCCAGGTAAGAGATTTGTGGTATTCACTGCGCTGAACGTACCACCGTTAATACTATATTCATAAGGTGCTTGACCCCCGTTAGCATTGATGATTTTCACCAATGCACCTGCTGGGTTACATGAAGCGTCTTCTATAATAGTTGTCGATGCGGTTAATCTAAAAGGTTGTACAATTTCATAATCGAAATTTTCAATACATCCGGTTGCCGTAGTCCCGCTGGAATCCATAACCGTGATAGTATAAATACCTGCTGATAAATTGAAGAAAGTATCCGTATTCTGATACGTGGTGCCGCCATCTAAACTGTATTGATAAGGTGCATTTCCTCCAGTTGCGGTGACCGTCAACGATGCCGTAGCACTATCGGCACAAACAATTCCAGAATCTGATGCTGAGATGGTAATGGTGCCCAAATCTTCTACGCGTACACTATTTGAAAGCGCATCACAACCGTTGCCATCTTTGACAATGAACACATAATCGCCTTCTCCATTTGGGTTTCCGGTATCGCCAAAAAGGAAACTTGCCGTTGTCCAAAATTCCGAATCTGGAACGGAGCTTACATCGGTATAGCTGGTTACACCGTCTATACTCCAAATGGCCATTTGGTAGTTAGGGCTCGGTAATCCACCTTCAGGCGTTAAGTTCACAATTCCTGGATTACAGGTAATGTTTTCTGAAGTTACGGCACTTAAAGTAAGTTCCGGTATGGCTGCCACAGTAATATCCCGTGATTCTGAACAACCATCTTGTGTACTGGTCACTACCTTGTAGCTCCCAGGGTTTACGTTCAAAAAAGTATATGTATTATCATTGACGGCAAGTTGGCTCGTTACAAAAGAACCTGCACCCCCATTACTTCCGTCGTCTATAAAGAGCTCGTAGCTATAGTTTGGCAGTGCGTTCAGTGCAGCAATAGATATCGTGCCTAACTCATTACAATCGGCAGGTGTAGTCGTGACATCCACATCGAACAATTGTTTTACAATGCCGATATCTTCAGTTTCAAAAACACAACTATTGGTGATGGGCGTATTGTCAGCAGGGTTCAATTGTGTTATCTGTACCTTGTATGAGCCATTATTGGTAATATCAAAGTTAGGACCATTGTTATCGGAAAAAGGAACTACGATATTGTTCGTTATTGCATCTAACAACTGAAAACCGTAACCTGCTCCTATATTCGTAATTCTAATATTACCGGGAGTATCACATAAAATGTCCGAGGTATCATAGGTTATGGCTAAGTCATTCTTAAAAACATTGAAATAGAAACGACTTACACAACCGTTCAAATAAGTGATGGAAAGTCGGTATTTGCCAGCCGTATCAACGGTATAATCACTTCCCGTACCCACTTGGTTCCAAGTACAACTTAGGTTTCTGTTCAAGCAGTCGTCCGGTTGAGCTGTACAACTCACTTCATCTAACTTTTCCCAGAATAACTGTCCGTCAGAAATATTCATTTGTAAAAGAGCGGTATCCGTAGCACCACATAAGAATATTTCAGGAAATTGAGTGGTTCCATCGGTACAATCGGTAAGAATTTCGCCTTGTATGTTGTTATCGGGATTTACATCACCGTTCACGGAGTTAAAATAGTCTACTATAGGATTGGTTTGGGTGGTTCCAAAACGCTCAACTGTGATACGTTCGGTTAGATCCGGACAGGATCCATTAGATGTTTTTTCTACAATATAATTTCCGACTGCGGTAACCAACAATGTGCTACTATCATTATCGGGGTCTCCATCGTTCATAACGGTGTCACCGCTGTCTATTTGGCCATCATTGTTATTATCCAAAGCCCAAGTATAAGTGGTAAAGCGTGCACCTGCCGATAGAATAACATTGTCTCCGCAGAGTTGTACCGTTCTAGATTGACTACAATTGGCCAAGTCATTAAAGATACTATTGCTCGCAACTTCTGGAGTAGTGGCACAAGGTGATGCCGTTGTACCTCCCGTTTCATCCGAGAAGACCGTAGGATTCAAAATACCCTGATAAGTAGAATATGCCCTATTTTCCAATAGTGAAGAACAAGCGTCTATAAAACTTGAACAATTTAAATCAATAGTAACGGTAATCCGTATACTGTATTCAGGATCACCTACTTCAACCAAATTATCTGGCACTTCGAAATTGATGATTCCGTTAGAGACATCGGGGTCGACTACAGTATTCGGTGCGTTGGTAATGTCGATATTATCTACTGTGATATTATTCGGTAAAACATTTCTGATAACGTAGTTGGTGGCATTATCATCTCCCGTATTCTGAAAACGTAATACATATTCTATAGTTTGGCCTAGACTTACATCATTTCCATTAATATCGGTACCTCCTAAATCTTCCGTGGTATTACCGAGCGCAATGACCGGAGCGAAAACTTGAGCATACGAGGCTGCGTTCACAGAACCGTCAGATGGGTTTACTACGGGTACTCCTGTACCGTATTCACCACCATCTCCACCATCAGCATTTTCATCCTTATAAAATTCGTTGGCATCGGTACAACCATCACCGTCGCGATCAAGATCTAAATGATCAGGAATTCCGTCACTGTCGGTATCACAATTAGCGGTCAGGAAATTTCCGCGCATGTTTGTTGCTCCAACTACTTCTTGACCAATGACTATTGCATTGTTTCCTGATGTATTCCAATTTACAGTACTGGCCGGTGTATCTAAAATCAAGGGTTCAAGAGGTCCGTTGCTCGATTTTGAACCGTAAAGGCTCAATATGCCGATCTCATCAATGACCAGTCTAATAATAGGGGTTGAAGCGCTTCCTGTAATGGTCCAGATGTTAGGGTTTCCGTTTTGTCCATACCCAAACCCGTCTTCAAAACGTACACGGTTCCCAGTACCAGGAATATAGAATTGTATCTCACCGGCTATATCAATGCCGTTTATATTTAAGTTAAACGAGTTATCTAAACGGTAGATATCGTAAACGAGATAATTTTGTGTACTGGTTATAGTTGCGTTAAAAGGATTTCCGCTTGAAATATTTACGTCTAAGGAGTTGCACTCGTCAGTATCGTAAACCCCGTCATTGTCATCATCAATATCGGAGATATCCCTAACACCGTCATTATCAAAATCATTATGGACCACTATCCTTGCAGAAGGCGTGTCCGTTGTTATATTCGCATCTACTTGATCTTGACTATTGGTAGCTGTATTTGTTAAACTCAACAGAGGAAGCGTATCAATTTCATCGGCTTGTACCTCAAGTTCTAAGAACGCTGTTTCTCCACCGTTCAAAGTACCAATATTCCAAGTGTTTCCGCTCCAATTACCAGTTATAGTGAAGTTAGAGATCAGGGATAATCCTGCAGGAATATTATCCGTTATTTGAAGGTTTGTAACCGGACCAACCCCTAGGTTTCTCACTTTTATGGTGAAAGTCGCAGTTTCGCCTTCGGTTATTTCCGATTTGTCCACGGTTTTCTCTACAACAACATCTGGGTCACAATACAAAGCATTGATAGATTGCGAATCATAAGTACAGGGTCCCTTGGTTCCCCTAACGAAAAATTCTCCTGCTCCTGAAGGTGCGTAGTTTGGAGAATTGGCTCCTGGTATCAGCACACCGTCTTCAAACCATTGATAGGCATCAAAATTTCCGGTAGCCTCGAAGATTTCCGATCCCACAAAACAACCTGATGCTCCTCTTATTTCTAAAGTGACTTCTGGCACGGTATCGAAACCGGAAAAATAACCGGCAACACCTCTTGCTCCATTGTGCCCAAAGAAGCCCACCGCCATTGGACCTGTTGATTGTACACTTACATTGCCATTAAGATTGGGAATGTAAAAAGTTTTCCAATCCGTTGAACCCGCTACTGCATTTGATGTAGGCAGCGCAACCGGTCCGTTTCCATCAGTAACGGAAATATTTGCATCCGGCGTATTTACCGCTGCTATAATTGTGAGTCCTCCACTCACGTTTGTCCCTGCCATATTTCTAATGTCCGGAATATTGTCCATGACGTCCGGTAGTAAACAGTTAACAGGAGCAACAAAATTTAATCCTGCTGTTTGGGCACCATTAGATCCAGCTAAACATTGGTATGTGTAAACATCCTTTGAGGTTTGAATGAGCATATTTGCGCCACTATTATTTGATGAATAAAAGCCACTTGGGACTTGAAAATATTCACCATTATTTATAGTGGCTAATGGAGTGGTAGAACCGTTAACAAAGATTTGAGTGTTGTCAGCTATGGCGATGATCAGCGGAAATTCCGTCCAACCATTAGGATTGCCATTACCTCTTACCAGAACATATTCCTTACCTAACCGATTCTCCGGTACGGGTTGATCCATACCTGCGTCTCTATTAGTATTGTTTACCTGTCTACCAAAGTTCATTGCCCCGTTACTTATGACAATGTTTTTGTCAGCAACTATGGATGCTCCTATCCAGCCGTCTTCATGTGCTTGTGTTGGGGTATTGCCAATATAAGTTTCATATACAAAAGATTCATTGGCATTAAGTGTAATTTGATGTGAGTTTGCCGTAATCCCAGCTCTGTTGTTGCCTACTCTAAATTCACAGCCAGGGTCGTATCCAAAGAGATCAATGGTTGTATTATCCTCGGTAGCCATAATACCTAAGGTATTTGATTTGGAGGTATGCCTCCCTAAATTAGGAACACCGCCCCATTTAAAACGCGTTCCCATGGCCATCCTACCTTTTGAGGTCAGGGATGCGGATTGGTTTTGACTACTCCCGCGATAGTTTACATAAAAACGGTTACCGCTGGGCGCTTCAAAACGCAGTCCGCTATTGTTCAACACAACACCGGTATTGGCATTGTTTACTAGGATAATATTGTTATCCCCATTGGACATATTAAAAACAGCGGGGTTTACATTGGAAATATTGAATGTTGCAATGGGTGTATTGTTGGTGCCTCTGTAAGCATTTACGGTAAAAGCCACTGGCTCGGGCGTGGAGAGGTATACGGCCTGTTCTCTTATACCTCCGTTATTTTGACCCTGTTTCATCGGAGGGAGGTAATGAAGGTCACTTAACTGTGCTTTAATAGAAAAACTAAACCCGATGGCAAGAATAAAAAATAGTAACTTTTGGTTCATTAAGGTGGTATTTTAAAAGCGGGGTGTTTAACCCAAGTCCAAAAAAAGAATAATCACCATTAGTTTACAATTATTTGTTGTCAAATGCCATTAAGGTGTTGGTAATACACAAAATGTTGTGATTTGGTCTATAACTCTTAATGAATTGCAGGGCTAGAATGAGTTTTTGTTCCACCCTGGAATAGTAAAAAAAGGGAATAGTTCATTCATTATTTTAGCACCTTTCAGACCTGAATTTTTATGAATTAATATTATGGAAAAGCCTATATTTTCATCCATTCTAGAAGTGCGATGAATGCGAAATTCACGGGCTGATTTTATTTAAGATAACCTATATGGCAGAGCAAAAACTAGTATTTGTTATGTCGTGTGAAATTAGTTCCTACTGCCCTTTCGGCAGAAACACCTAAGCGCAATCGGTAAATGGTTTTAAACGACAAGGAAGAACGGCACTTCAAATTGAATTTAAATTTTCAATAGCGTGATAAATCAGGTATATTTGAAACTGAATTTCATCAGGAGAGATATTCAATTTTCACATTAAAAATTAAGTAATTTCATAGAATGAACAAGGAATTAGATCAACTAGCCGCAGATAATATCAGAGCCTTGGCCATAGCCATGGTAGAAAAAGCTAAATCTGGACATCCGGGAGGTCCAATGGGTGGAGCGGATTATATGCATATTCTGTACTCAGAATTTTTCAATTATGACCCATCTGATATGCATTGGCCTTTTAGGGACCGCTTTTTTATGGATGCCGGTCATTTGTCCTCTTTGATGTATGCCCAGTATTATCTGCTCGGTAATTTCAAGAAAGATGATATTGCTAATTTTAGACAATGGGGTTCCGTTACTCCGGGACATCCAGAAGTGGATGTTGCCAGGGGAATCGAAAATACTTCTGGACCGCTTGGACAAGGACATACCATGGGAGTCGGAGCTGCCATAGCGGCAAAATTTCTAAAGGCTCGTTTTGGCGATTGGATGAACCATAAGGTTTATGGTTTTATTTCCGATGGTGGCGTCCAAGAAGAAATATCTCAAGGAGCAGGAAGAATTGCGGGCCATTTAGGTTTGAACAATTTTATTATGTTCTACGATTCCAATGACGTTCAGTTATCTTCAAAAACAGATGAGGTAACTTCGGAGGATACGGCAAAAAAATATGAAGCTTGGGGATGGAAAGTAGTGACTATTGATGGTCATGACCATGAGCAGATCAGGAAAGCGCTTAAGGACGCCAATGCGGAAACTGAAAAGCCAACTCTGATAATTGGAGAAACCATTATGGGGAAAGGTTGTGTAACCGCGGATGGTGAAATGTACGAAGGTTATACCGAACTTCATGGGAAACCTATTGGGGATACCGGAGCCGATTATGAGAAGACCATGGACAGCCTCGGTGCCGATGTGAACAATCCTTTTGATATCTACGCTAAGGTCTCCGATTTTTATAACGGCGTTAAGGATGCTAAAAAGAAAGCTGCAGATGCTAAGAAAGCTGAAATACAGTCTTGGAGAAACGACAATGAAAAATTAGCTTCCAAACTAGATATGTTCCTTTCAGGAGATTTACCGGATTTGGATTTTGATAGCATAGAACATAAAGGCGGATTGGCTACGAGAGCGGCCTCCTCGAATGTTCTTGGATATTTAGCGGAAAACGTTGAGAACATGATCGTTTCCTCTGCGGATTTATCCAACAGTGATAAAACGGACGGTTTCCTTAAAAAGACCACAGTGCTTAAAAAGGGGGATTTCTCAGGCGCCTTTTTGCAGGCAGGTGTTGCGGAACTCACTATGGCCACTATAGCCAACGGTATTGCGTTACATGGCGGAATTATCCCCGTAGTCGCTACATTCTTTGTGTTCTCTGACTATATGAAACCCGCGATACGATTAAGTTGTATACAAGAACTTCCCGTTAAATTCGTATGGACACATGACGCTTTTAGGGTAGGGGAAGACGGACCTACACACCAGCCCGTTGAGCAAGAAGCGCAAATACGCTTATTGGAAAAATTAAAGAACCATAGTCACGTACAAAGTTTTGTAGCTTTAAGACCGGCAGATTCCCAAGAGACCAATGTGGCTTGGAAAATGGCGATGGAGAATTCAAAAACTCCAACGGGTTTAATTCTTTCTAGACAGGGTATTCAGGATATACCCTCCAAAAGTAACCGATATGAAGATGCCCTGGGTGCAGAAAAAGGAGGCTATTTGGTACAAGAAGTAGCTGACCCGGACGTAGTTCTTATCGCAAACGGTTCTGAGGTCGCTACCTTAGTTGACGCGACAAAACTGCTCGAGGAGAAAGACGGACTTAAAGTGAATATCGCCTCAATCCCTTCCGAGGGAATCTTTAGACAGCAGACAAAAGCATATCAGGAAAAGGTAATACCTTCCGACAAACCTATTTTTGGTTTGACTGCTGGCCTACCGGTAAATTTACAAGGTTTGGCAGGACCCAATGGTAACGTGTTCGGTCTAGAACATTTCGGATACTCCGCTCCGGCGAAAGTCTTGGATGAAAAGTTCGGTTTCACGGGAGAACAAGTTTACCAACAAGTAACGGAGTTTTTAAAATAATTGAATCAATTTAAAAAGATAACAAATGAAATTTTTTATAGATACTGCAAATATAGAGGACATTAAGGAAGCCCAAGATATGGGTGTTTTAGATGGCGTAACAACAAACCCTTCGCTTATGGCGAAGGAAGGGATTACCGGTGCGGATAATATTTTAGAGCATTACAAGAAAATATGTGGCGTGGTGGATGGGCACGTTAGTGCGGAAGTTATCTCCACAGATTTCGAGGGTATGGTCGCTGAAGGTGAAAAATTAGCTGCACTGAATCCACAGATCGTTGTGAAACTTCCAATGATTGCGGATGGGGTGAAAGCTTGTAAATATTTTTCCGATAAGGGTATCAAGACAAATGTAACCTTAGTGTTTTCTGCGGGACAAGCGCTATTGGCTGCTAAAGCCGGGGCAACCTATGTTTCTCCTTTTATTGGAAGATTGGATGATATTTCTACGGACGGATTAGGTTTGATTGCCGATATCCGTTTAATTTATGACAACTACGGTTTTGAGACGGAAATACTAGCGGCTTCCGTTAGGCACGTCATGCATATTTTGGATTGTGCGAAGATAGGTGCAGATGTAATGACCGGTCCTTTATCCGCAATAAAAGGATTATTGAAACACCCCCTTACGGATAGTGGTCTGGCTAAGTTTTTGGAAGACTACAAGAAAGGGAATTAATCTTTAGATAGGAAAATACCCTTTTAATGATTTATAAAACGCTCACTTCTATAAGTGAGCGTTTTGTATTTATAGCACCCTCTACGCTATTATAAAGCAAGCGATAGCATAAAAATTAATAGGGCACAGGACAGCCCTACGGCAAAAGTTCCTAGGCTATATAGTTTGTAGCCGGTTTTAACGTCCATTCCCGTTAGTTGTGTTACCACCCAAAAAGCACTATCGTTGGCGTGGGAGACTACGAGTCCGCCTGCACCTATGGTTACGACCAAAAGCGCTTTTTGAAGTTCCGTATCAAAGCCCATGGAGCTCATTAACGGGGCCATGATAGAGGCCGAAGTAATCAAAGCTACCGTAGAAGAACCCTGTGCGGATTTTATTGAAGCGGTTAAGAGAAAAGGCAACCATATGCCCATACTTATGCCGTCAAATAAATCGGCTATCACAGCACCGATACCTGAATTTTGCAGAATTTTTCCAAAAATACCGCCAGCTCCCGTAATCAAAAGTATCGTTGAGGCACTTAGAAAAGCCTTGCCTACCCAACCAGATTCGGAAAATAAGGATTGATTTAATTTCTTGGGTAAAGTAAAAGCCAATAACATACCAATAATCAAGGCTATAAGCGGGGAGCCAACAAAGGAAATGAGTTGAAACAGAAATGAGCTGGTCATGGCTTCGTTGGCAAAAAAGGTTATTAAGGATTTCCCAACTATCAATAGGATAGGAACCAAAATTGGAAGAAAGGACCTGAAGGCATTCGGTGCTTCTGCCATCTTTTTTTCAATATCGGCCTCTGAAAGTTCAGGATTAGGGTCTATATAGGTCTTGCCAGCTATTTTTTTAGAAAAGATAATAGCTACGATAAGCCCAAAGAGACTTATGCCCAAACCTAGGAGCATAACGAGACCGATATCCGCTTCTAAGATACCGGCGGCAGCAATGGGACCCGGTGTAGGAGGTACAAGAACGTGGGTAAGCATTAGACCTAGCATAAGCGCAACACCTGTGCCCGCTATAGAGAGTTTGGATTTTTTGGAAAGGGATTTATTCAAGGGGTTTAGAATTATAAAACCACTGTCGGCAAAAACGGGGATGGAGACGATATAGCCAATAATACCCATCGCCGCATGAACATTTTTTCTTCCAATGAGATGTAAGACCACTGCTGCCATTTTATAAGCACCCCCTGTATTTTCTAAAAAAGCACCAATAACCACACCAAGCAATATGACCAATCCTATTTTACCCAAAGTACCACCAAAACCCTCTTCAATGGAAGAAAGTATAAGGTCGAACGGCATGCCCGTAGTCAATGCGAAAAAAAAAGAGGCCAGCAAAAGGGCCAAAAACGGATGCACGTTTAATTTGGCGGTCAGTAAGATAATCAAGGCAACACTTGCCACTAACAGTATTAAAATCATTTTCCTTCTTTTTTAACTTAAGTTGTTTGGGCTAGGGATTTAAACCTTCAAAAATTTTTTGCCACGAACCTTTTAAAAATAAGGAACTTATGCTAAACAATAAAAAGGCGAAATCAACTTATAAGACTGCTATTGGTATTACTATTTTAATGCTAATGCAATCCACCAAAATCTAAAGTCTGTGTTTGCAAATAGGTATTTGTTGGGTCTAGAATACGAAGTGCTTCCGGGATTGTTTTTACAGGTAATTTACAAGTATTATCACGACATACATATATGTAGGTACCATCTTCAGAAAACCTGCCTTCAAAAAGGGCAAAATCACTTTCCGTAGTGCTGCCTACCAAAAGTATATTGGGAACATAAGTAGCACCCATTTTTTTAATCATACTTTCTGCATCTTTACCCACTACCGCAACCTCATAGAAAGGATAGGACATGTTTAAAAGAAGCGAATTCCATTTTGCATAGGAGTAAGGCGTTTCCTTTGAAACTTCCACCATAGATGAAACCATGGTTTTTGCCTTTTTCATATCCTCTTGGTTATAGCGTATATGCCCAAGTTGAAAGAGGTTATGCGCCATAATAGCATTGGAAGATGGGATGACGCCATCGTCTGTTTTTATTAATTTGGCTATCAATTTATCTCCTTGATTATACGTATACATCCCAGATGAGGCATCATTAAATTTATCCTGAGCCTTTCGTGTCAGTTCTTGGGCAAGGGATAAATGTTGTGTGTTTAACGTAGTACTGTAGAGATTCAATGCGGCATTAGCCAGTAGACTATAATCTTCTAGGAAAGCATCGATATGCTTGCTATCTTTTTTGTAAGAATGCCCAAGTTCGTTGTTTTTATAGCCATGTGTTTGAATAAATTGTAGAATGTGTTCCGCATGGTCCAATAAAGAAGTAGTTCCTATGGCAGTATAAGCATTTAGGTAACCATTGATTAAAAGCGCATTCCAAGAGGTCAGAATTTTATCATCGGTCCTAGGGCGGGTCCTTTTTTTCCTTGCCTCCATCAATGTTGCTTTCCAATTGGACTTCAGGTCTTCTAGTTCTGATTTGGATACGGAATTCGTCTCTAGGAATTGGGTGTCGTCCATAAGTCTATGAAGCACATAATTACCGTTTTCCCAAACAGCCTGTTCTTCAATAGTGTAATAGGCGGCAAAAAGTTTAAAATCACTACCCAAAATCGATTTTAGCTCCGTTTCGGTCCAGACATAGAACTTACCTTCTTCTCCCTCGCTATCCGCGTCCAAAGCGGCATAATAACCGCCTTTTGGATTCTTCATTTCACGTTCAAGAAATTCGATGGTCCCCAAGATAACTTCTTTGTATAGAGGTTTTTTGAAAACCTGATAGGCTTTTGAGTATAAGCTTAAGGCTTGCGCATTATCGTATAACATTTTTTCAAAATGCGGCACTTTCCATCTAGCATCCGTGCTGTAACGGAAAAATCCACCACCAATGTGATCATAAATTCCACCAAGTGCCATTTTGTCCAAGGTTCGCTCAACATGTTTCAAAGCGGCTTCATCTTTTGTGAGCAATGCGTAATCTATAAGAAAATTCAAATTAGAAGGGAGCATAAATTTTTCGTCCCTAGTATCTCCACCCCAAACTTCGTCCCACAAAGGCTTCCAGTTTGCTATACCTTCAAAAACTGCTTCTTTTTTGAGTTGGGTAAAATCATCTGAGGGAGCTATGAGATTTACTTCTTGAATACCCTCCGCAACCATATCTGAATATTGCGCGGCCTTATCAGGGTCTTCCTTATAGAGTCTGCTTATCTCCGTAAGGACTTTTTTCCATTGCTCTTTGGTGTGGTAGGTACCACCGTATAACGGTTTGCCATTTGGAAGGGTGATTACGTTTAGGGGCCACCCTCCGTTCCCTTTCATTAGTTGAACGGCCGTCATGTAAATCTGGTCCACATCTGGGCGTTCTTCACGGTCTACCTTAATATTCACAAAATTCTCGTTCATTATTTGGGCGATGGAATCGTTTTCAAAAGTCTCTTCTTCCATTACATGACACCAATGGCAAGATGAATAACCAATACTTACCAGAACAAGCTTATTTTTTTCTTTGGCTTCATCCAGTGCATCTTGGCTCCAAGCCCTCCAATCCACGGGATTATGGGCATGCTGAAGCAAGTATGGGCTCGTTTCGTTGATTAGTGCATTGGTGTATTTATGTTTTGATGCTTCTTCTTTGGATTCATTTTTACAAGAGGCGAGGGTGGTTAGAAGAACAAGGGCAATTTCTAAATAACGAGAAACTTCGGGGATAAAATAATTGAACATCTTGCGTGTATCTAAATTAGTGTTAAGGTAAACAGACGTAATTTTCTGCTAACTTTAGCTAGCGTAATTTACTCATTTTATGAATTTTACTAAGGTCTTTTTTAGCATATTCATTATCTTTTAAAACTATAGCATATAAGTAACTCAAGATTAAAAATTTATGAAGAACAGGTCCTATGATTTTTTAATGGTAAAAGACTACTTGCTCCTAGTTTTTATTGCGCTACTGCTTGCTTCTTGTGGAGCGAAGACGAAGGAAAAAGAAGCTACTAAAATCACGAGGCCAAACATTATTTATATCCTTGCGGATGATTTGGGCTATGGTGAAATAGGTGTTTTTGGTCAAGAAAAAATTGAAACACCTCATATTGATGCGCTAGCTAATGAAGGTATGATTTTTACGCAGCACTATACCAGCGCCCCGGTATGTGCGCCCGCCAGATACATGTTTTTAACGGGAAAACACGCTGGTCATTCCTTTATCCGTGGTAACCATGAGTGGCGAGAGCGCGGAGATGTTTGGAATTATAAGGCAATGGCACAGGATTCTACCTTAGAAGGCCAGCATCCCATGCCTTTGGATACCAAGACCCTTGCACATTACTTGAAGGATATAGGCTATACAACCGGTATGATTGGTAAATGGGGTTTGGGTGCTCCGCATACTAAATCTATCCCCAATGAAATGGGATTTGACTTTTTCTACGGTTACAATGGTCAGAGACAAGCGCATACTTATTATCCGTTGCATCTTTACAAGAATAGAAAACGTGTTCATCTGGCGAACTATACCATTGCTCCCCACACACCATTTCCAGAAGGTGCAAACCCCGAGGACCCTGCAAGCTATGCTGATTTTACACTTACGGATTACGCACCCGATTTAATGTTCAACGAGCTATCGCAGTTTGTAGCACGTAACAAAGCAGCTCCTTTTTTCATGTATTGGGCAACTCCAATTCCGCATGTTGCGCTGCAGGCACCTCAAAAGTGGGTTGATTATTATATAGATAAGTTTGGACCAGAGGTTCCTTATCTCTCTGGTGGTAAGAACAGCTATTTTTCTCATAAAAATCCACATGCGGCCTATGCGGCTATGGTATCCTATTTAGATGAAAATATTGGGAAGTTGGTGGAGCAGTTAAAAAAAGAGGGTATTTATAACAATACGCTTATCGTTTTTACCTCGGACAACGGACCCAGTTATGCTGGGGGTGCTGATCCTACGTTTTTTGATAGCGCTAAACCTTTTGATGGGGGTTACGGAAGAGGGAAGGGGTTTGTTTACGAAGGAGGTATCAGGGTCCCGACATTTTTTACGTGGCCCAATAAAATAAAGGCAAACACCAAAAGCGACCATATTTCCGCTCACTATGATATGATGGCGACCTTAGCGGACATTACGGGTTTTAAACCTGGTAAGGAAACGGATGGCATTAGTTTTCTGCCCACCTTACTATCCGAAGAAAATCAAACAAAACATGATTTCTTGTATTGGGAGTTTCCGGAATATGATGGACAAATAGCCATCCGAATGGGAGATTTTAAGGTGGTTCGTCAGCATCTAAAAAACCCTGAAAAAGCGACTATTGAGTTATACGATTTGGTGAATGACCCACAAGAGCTAAAGAATATTTCGGAAGCGCATCCTGAACTATTGGAGAAAGCTGCTGCTATTTTTAAAAAAGAGCATACCAAGGCAGAAGCGGATAGATTTGTAATACCGCTATTGGAGACGGGATTTTTAAGTAAAAAATAGGGTAACTTTACCTTTTAATTACCGTACATATGAAAATACGTTTCTTAGTTCCAAGCTTACTTTGTTTGTGTATTACAGCACTTTTTTTGAGCTGTAAAGAAGATAGGGCTGGTAAAGAGGCCGAAAAAGCATTCACAAAGAAAGAGGCAAAGCCAGAAGTACTTACGCCGCTTTTAGTGGAACAACCGGACGGAGTAAGGACTCCCGATGGTATGATTTGGGTCTCCGGGGGTGAATTTCAACAGGGAGCCGTACCACAGGATAAAATGGCCATGGCGCATGAAAAGCCGGCCGTTAAGGTATCTGTAGATGGCTTTTTCATGGATATCACAGAGGTAACCAACGAACAGTTTAGAAAATTTGTAGAAGAAACGGGGTATATTACCATAGCTGAAAGGGCAATTGATTGGGAAGAATTGAAAAAGCAAGTTCCTGAGGGTACCGAGAAACCCCACGATTCCATCTTGCAGCCGGGAGCATTAACTTTCAGGAAGACCGAAAGCTCCCTACCCAATCTTTACGATTTTTCGCAATGGTGGAAATGGACCATAGGAGCAAATTGGAAGCATCCGAACGGACCTAAAAGTGATATAAAAGGAAAGGACAACTATCCCGTAGTGCAAGTTTCCTTTGAAGATGCCTTGGCCTATTGTGAATGGGCTGGTCGTAGGCTCCCAACCGAGGCGGAATGGGAGTTGGCCGCTAGAGCTGGTAGTTATGGCACAACCTATTTTTGGGGAGACGACGCGACCGAACTTTCCAAAAGGGCAAATACTTGGGAGGGCGAGTTTCCTGTCAAGAATACCGAGTTAGATGGCTATGAGCTGCGTGCTCCCGTAAAATCCTATGCGCCCAATGCCTTAGGTCTTTACGATATGGCTGGCAATGTATGGGAGTGGACGAGTGATTGGTACAATACAAATTATTATAAAGATATGGCCGTTACATCCAGTGTTTTAAGAAATCCACTTGGTGCTGCGAGTCCGTTTACACCGAATAATCCGTACGCCAAGGAAAAGATCATTAAAGGCGGTTCTTTTTTATGTAGTGATTCCTATTGCGCTAGTTATAGAGTTTCAGCCAGAATGGGTTCCAGTATGGATTCTTCCCTGGAACATACAGGTTTCAGGACGGTAGCTTCGGTTGCCATGCTTAAGAATTGAAAAATTAAGTTTATCATAAACTGTTGATAACTTCACTGTAAGGTTTTTGCACAAAAACCTACTTTTGTACTGTATAATTTGAAAGAAATTTAAAGACCATGTCGGATAAAGTAGAACGAGTAAAAACCTTAATAATAGGATCAGGACCCGCGGGATATACTGCGGCCATATATGCTGCTAGAGCAGATTTAAAACCAGTAATGTATACGGGAATGGAACCAGGTGGACAATTGACCACTACGACCGAGGTAGATAATTTTCCGGGTTACCCAGAAGGTATCGATGGTCCTACGATGATGGTTCAATTACAACAACAGGCGGAGCGTTTTGGAACAGAGGTACGTATTGGTATGATAACTGCGGTGGAATTAAGTAAGGAAGTCGGCGGAATACATAAGGTTACTGCAGATAACGATAAAATTATTGAAGCGGAAACCATTATTATTTCCACAGGTGCAAGCGCAAAGTATTTGAACATTCCAAGTGAACAAAAGTTACGAGGTGGTGGAGTTTCCGCATGTGCCGTGTGTGACGGATTCTTTTATAAAGGACAAGATGTGGCCATTGTTGGAGCAGGGGATACGGCCGCCGAAGAGGCGTCTTACTTGGCCAATATTTGTAATAAAGTGACCATGTTGGTAAGAAAGGACCATATGAGGGCATCCAAAGCCATGCAACATAGGGTAAATAGTCTCAAAAATATCGAGGTGCGTTACAATACCGAAGTTGATGAGGTTTTGGGCGATCAAGTAGTAGAAGGTTTACGGATGGTGAACAACCAAACAGGAGAAAAGGAAGATATCGCAATTACCGGACTGTTCATAGCCATTGGTCACAAACCGAATACAGATATCTTTAAGGGGCAATTGGATATGGACGAAACGGGTTATCTGATTACAAAGGGTAAATCTACCAAAACCAACTTACCGGGAGTATTTGCTTCGGGTGATGCGCAGGATAAGGAATATAGGCAAGCGGTAACGGCAGCAGGAACAGGTTGTATGGCAGCTCTTGATGCGGAGCGGTACTTAGCGAGCATTGGCTCGGTAGAAGAAGCGATAGCGGACGATTACAATATATAATCTGATTGGAGTAACAATAAAAAAAGTGGCTACTAAGCCGCTTTTTTTATTGTTAAACTTTCATTAGTCAATTCTTCTATAATTCTCTGCAAAGGTTCTATTCCCCTCATCGTCCAATGAAATTTGACTGTACCGGTCACTATCAAGGATCAACTCAAAAGTGAAGACCTGAACGGTATCTTGAATCCCCATCATTACGGCGGAACCATATTCCAACCGCTCCTCTAATTCATTTTCCGTATTGGTGTAAGACCCATAGCCGAACCATTCAGCGGGATCATCAGGGGCATAACGCGTCCACATGACCTTACCTTTACTATAAATTTTGATCTGTCTGTATCCATTAACGTTTTGAAGTGTGTCCGATACACCCGATTCGTCGTAATTGTATCGGTTAATAAGTTCCCAGGTGCCCTCTAAGGAAGAGGCGCTTTGTAGCTTTGAAGAAGTGATATTGGTTGCGGATACCAATAACAACATCAAAAAAACCAATCCAAGTAATTTTTTCATGGCTATCTATTTTAATGGTTATTAATACCATAAAAGATACGATTTAAAAAGTTAAATTCATAAAAAATACACCTAATAATTACGGATTAAATAAATATTTGATTAAAATTTTATTTATTCGTAATCAAAGCTGTTCAGTAGCTGTATTAATTTTTTTAAATCGTCCTTGGTATGGTTTGCTGAAATAACTATTCTGCTCATAGTTTCCGAGTCTTCGTTCGGGTATTTGAAATCAGTAACAATGATTTTATTTTCAAATAAATAATCAACAAGGGCCAGGTTTTGGAAAGAAATGGTGGGATGCCCCTCCATGTATCGTAATTTTTTATTGCGCACTAAATGTTGAAGAAAAAATGCTAAGTTTTCCTGCAGCTTGTTTCTTCTATCTTCATAAATGGTATCTGCCTTAAGTAATGTCGCCATTGCAGCAGGACTAGCAGGACTAGAACCACCATACAAAGGAGACTTCTTCAAAACTTCCAAGTCTTCTTTTTTTCCGAAAATAGCTCCGGCCTGTAGGCCAAATCCTTTTCCTAAAGAACAACAGACAAATAGTTTTTTAGCCCCGAGCCTATTGAGGGTCTGGTAAACGCCTCCGCCATTGGACCCAAGTATTCCTATGCCATGAGAATCGTCCACTACCAAAATAAGTTTGCCCAAAGGCAAATTCTTTAAACCCTGGAAATCAGGAAAATTTCCTCCCGAAAAGTCTATGGAATCCAGAAATAGTACTGGGGTTGCTTTATTGGTACTTTTCAAATGGCTCTCTAAGGCGAAATTGAGACTGGCGTAAGTAACATAGCTTTTGGACGCTTTTCGGAAAAGTGCGGAGTGGGTATGTGGTACATAAAAAAGTTTATGTTTTTGTGCTTGCATGAACCCCGAAAGGAATTGGCCTGCCAAATAACCGGAAGAGAGGGTAATACACGATTCACTACCTGCTAATCTTGCTAAATGTCTTTCCGCCTCATCGAAAACTGAAAATTGAACGTTAGATTTTCTTGAGGCCCCATAATTGGTTCCGTAGTTTCGGATGTGTTTGATGAACAATTCTTGAAACTCGGGTAAGTCCTGTAATCCTAGATAAGATGTTCCGCCAAAATATAGGTAAGGGTTACCTTTAACATACACTTCACGTCCTGGAAAAGAATCTATCTGGATAGCCATTATACTAGGGTTACACCGCTACCACCTAATTTAGGGAATATTACCGTAGCATCCGATGCAATTTGCACACCGTGGGCAATATCTTCTTTTAGAAGCAGGGCACCGTCCATATCTACATAATCTAACTGAGGTAATAATTGAGCAATCGCGGATATACCTACGGTAGACTCCGTCATACAACCCACCATAATCTTAAGCCCCAGTTCTTTTCCTTGTTTGATCATCCGTAGGGCAGGGGTCAAGCCCCCGCATTTAGTGAGCTTAATATTGATGCCACTAAAATGTAAACCGCATTTTTCAACATCTGTTCCTAGAATACAGCTTTCGTCTGCAATGACGGGTAAAACACTATGATGCATTACTAGTTCCATACCTTGCCAATCGTCTGCCTTTAGGGGTTGCTCTAAAAATTCTACCCCCAAATCTTTAAGTAAGGGTGCATTTTTAATGGTTTCCTCAGGGGTCCATGCGCAATTGGCATCAATCCGAAATACGGCGTCCGTATGGGCTCTTAGTTCTTTTACGATAGCGACATCATCTTCTGTACCGAGCTTTATTTTATAAATGGGCCAAGGAAATTCTTTCATTTTCTCCACCATCTTGGCTATGGAGGCTATTCCTATGGTATAGTTCGTTGTCGGATAGGAATCCGTACTTGTACCCCAAATTTTATGAAGCGGTCTTTGTAGCAGTTTACCATAGAGATCATGAGCGGCCAAATCTAGCGCGCAGATGGCGAAATTTGTTAGTCCTTTGGAAAGTAAAAAGGCATGGAATATTTCAGGCGTCGTGAATTTAAAGCTATTAATTTCTGTTTGTATCCCTTCAATTTCGACCATCATACTTTCTACCGAAACATTGTAGTAAGGATTGGCGGTCGCTTCACCATACCCAGTTTGTCCGTTCAGTGTTAGACCAACGATCAAGGTGTTTTGGTGATCATGGGATTCCCTAGAGATACTAAAAGTGTGCTTTAAGGAAAGCACGTATTTTTTAAGGCTGATTTGCATACTACTAATATAGTAATAAGCCTTAGGGGATAACACCAAAACCCGCTGATATTTCAGCGGGTTTTGGTGTATTTTAATTTAATCTTAGGTATTTAGTACTTGTGTACGCTACCGGAAACCGATTTATTCTTTTTAACCGTTGCCTCACCGGCATACGAAATATTTCCACCGCTACTAGCGTCCGCCGTTAATGCTTCGGATACATGAACACTGACATTAGAGCCGCTACTGGCTTCTGCTCTACATTCCTGCGCCATCAGGTTTTTAGCTCTAATATTGGCACCACTGCTACCATCCACATAGACTTCTTTCGCTTTTCCGGAAACATCAACATTGGCACCACTACTGGCATCCAATTCCAATTCCGTGGCATCTATTTCCGCTGTAAGAATAGACCCGCTACTGGACTCGATACTCAATTCATTACTCTTAATAGTATTCTGGGCCGTTAAATGTGCCCCGCTAGAACTTTCCAGACCAGTAACGTTGGGCAGTGATACGAAAACCTTTTTTGTAGCCCTACCAATATTTTCAATGGCATGGATTCTCAATTTACCATTTTTAATATCCGTTCCAATAAGGTCGATTACATTTTCGTCCGCCTCTACCGAAATGGAGAAATCACTTGCCTGCGTAATATATACCTCTATGCCTTCTGATGCGGAAACGTTCGTAAAATCATCTGTAATATCTCTATTTTCCTCGACGACTACGCCGTTTCCTTTTTTTCCGGTACCGAAGTCCCCGAAGTTAACGTCAAAGGCACAGGATGATAGGAATAGTGCCAAAAATAATGCGATTGAAATTCTAACTAGTGTTGTCATGATTTTTGTTTTTAAGATTGATGTAAAACTCTTTATTTTTTTAATTTGATACGATTATAATGTACCCAGTTGTTGAAATAGAGCTATGAACCGTCACTTTACTGGTCGTCGTCCTTAGCTTTTATCTTTACGCCATTTTCGTCTAACTTCATTTTAAAGGACTCTCCGTTATCTTGCACATCGATATCGATGCCGTCTTCGTTGATAATGATTTTACCCATTTCTCCGTCTTCGTTGATGTTAATATCTATTCCGTTCTCGTTAATACGGATGCGATTATTTCCATCGCCATCCTCATAGTCTAGATTATCCGGACAATCCAAACATTCCAATTCTCCAGCGTCCGTCATTTTCCACACATAATCTTCTATGTCGTTCGTATCCCTGTCGGTATCTGCACGGAGCATCCAGCTACGAGAAGTACCGCTGTCATAGGTAAGTATTGTTCCTACGGGTATGTAAAGACTGGCCCGTACCTCCTGATCATTGAATTTGCTATCACCGGAGGTGGCGAGAAAATCGTTAAATTCGATGGTGTTCCCTTCCACTTGGTAGCTGTAATTTATTTTTTCCGCTATTTCCTTCGCCCTAGCAAAAGAAGGACCGTTAGCTTCCTTACGAATTTCCATTCGTAACAGGGAATCCTTGGACTTTTTCAGTCGTAATCTTACATCTCTGGAGACTAAAATTTTGTTCCCGTCATCATCGTGTGTAACGATCATATTGCCCATATGCATTTGATTGTCCCTGTCGTAATCATAAGCTACCAGGTTAATGTTCAAGGTATCGGACGGGTTTTCTACATAGATTTCACTTTCTGAAGTGGTACTGCCAGAGTAGGCGTGACTGGCCGCTTCACGAATGCCGAATACTACTAGAAGAATGATGGAAAGTAACCATAATCCCAATAAACTGAACTTGGCTATGTTGCCAATAGACTTTAAGTTGGTCACTAAAATCTTTAATCCTAAGTAAAGTAGGAAAAAGAACGGAATGCCAATAGCGAAGAAAGCCAGTAGAGATACCAACCAAATAGGTAGGTTACTAGAATTTACCACATTGTAAAAGTCTATTCCGGGAACATGTACCATATCCATGACGCCCACGGAAAGTAGCCCTATAAATAGACCAATTAGTGTAGAAGCTCCTATAATGATTAGTAGAATTCCAATGAACTTTCCAAAAATTTTGAAAAGGAACATGATGATATCCCCAAGCGTATCGAAAAATGTTTTGCCCCCTTTTTTGACGGTGTCGCCTACTTTATCGTAGTCCACACTTTTTACACGATCCGCAACGTCCTCAAAACCCTCTTTAACTTTACGCTCAATATTACTAATGTTTACCGCCTCACCGCGCATATCCAATTTCTGTGCAGTAGTGCTGGCCTCTGGAATCAATATCCATAGTAAACCATAAAGAAGTATAAATCCGCCACCCGAGCCAATGGTCAAAAAGACCCATAGGATTCTTACCCATAGCGGGTCAATACCTAAATAGTGTGCCAGACCGGAAGATACGCCGGCCACATATTTGTGCTCCGTGTCTCGATACAATTTTTTTACACGGGTCTGTTGCGCAGAAGTTTTGGACCTAGGTTCATCTTCAAAGATATCCTCATCCACCATATAATCTTCTGGTTGGCCCATAATGGCAATGACTTCGTCTACTTCTTTTTGTGTAATTACTTGCCTTTCGTTCTCTAATTTCTCATAGAAAAGTTCGGCAATACGAGCTTCAATATCCGCTAAGATTTCATCGCTTCCCGGTGTATTGGCAAAGGACCGTTTTACGGTTTCCAAATACCTTCGCATTTTGTTGTACGCATCTTCATCCATGTGAAAGAGCGTGTTCGCTAGATTAATATTTATCGTCTTGTTCATCGTTAGCTGTTTTTTGAGTTGGTTACCAGGTTAGTGGCTTTACGTAATTCGTCCCAGGTGGTATCCAATTCCTTAAGGAAAAGTTTACCGGTCTCTGTAAGTGTGTAATATTTTCTTGGTGGTCCGGAGGTAGATTCTTCCCAACGATAGTTTAGAAGACCTGCATTCTTTAGTCGTGTTAAGAGGGGATAAATGGTTCCCTCTACCACCAGCATTTTGGCGTCTTTTAGCGTTGATAGGATTTCGGAAGCATATTTGTCTTCTCCGTTTAGGATGGACAGTATGCAATACTCCAAAACTCCTTTCCGCATTTGCGCCTTTGTATTTTCTACATTCATAACGTCTTTTTGCTTTTTATGCAGCTTTCTTCTTTGTGGGGATTGCTCCTTGTTTTCTGTAATGGTCTGCATGGGTTAACGGTTCGTTTTTTGATTGATGAATAAACATTTGGCTCATGATTAGTGAGTTCCTGAAAAACGTTCAGGGCGTATTGATAATTTTAATCTTTTTGGTTCAGGTTGATGAATAAACTCCTTAGGTGTGATGAGTACCCAGATTTTAATTTCCTTTATACTGATGGTCATAACTTTATTCCCTCTTTATCCTCCATTGCGCATCTTCTTTCACCCATACATGGGTAAATTTGGCAATATCTCCCTTCTGATAAATTTTATCACCGTCCAGAGATTCAAAACGATGAACCCCGTACTGTATGGCTCCGTATAGTTCTTCGTCCTTGTAAAGTGGAAAAACTTTAAGACTGTTAGCGATTAGGATTCTTTTCGAAGGTTGCAATTCCTTAGGGTTCCTATTGGCACAATTTTCCTTCATAGGGTTTATAAAGGCGTCCCTACCTTCTGTTAATCCTCCCTTATCATGGTAGAATTCAAAGTCTTCTGTAAAAAGTTCCTCTAATAAAGGAGTGTTACAGGTGTCAAAGGCCGCTTGGAATAACAAGCTATCTTTTTGAGCCAACTGCTGGTGTAATTCTGAATCGGTAGCCATTTGGCCCATGGCCAAACTTGTAAAGAAGGCTACGATGATATATACGAGTGCTTTTAGTAAGTTGATCATTATTTTATGAATTTTATGGTTATCGGATATTGAAAGGTTTGTCCTTCATTAGTCCTAATAGTTGCTAGAATGGTGTACACGATATTTACTACGAACAGGGCTCCTTGTACCAAACCTGATATTCCTATGGGTAAAAGCCAAGAACCGAACCTAAAATCGTCACTGTCAAAATTTAGATTAAGATTGTTGTAACCATTTAGGTGATGAAATCCAAAATGGTCAAAATCAAAAATATTAGGTAAAAAACCAACAAAGAAGGGAATACTGATAATACCTAAGATGATAGAGTAGAGGAGCATACTTATCTGAAAATTCAAAGCTTGCTTTCCGTTATAATCTACAAACTCGTACTCTTTTTTATTCGCTGTCCATAATACCAATGGAATGATGAAGTTCCCGAAAGGAATAAAGAATTTAGAAAACGTGCTCGCATGTATGAGCGATGCTAAATTACGTTCGTGTTTTGTAAGTGATTCTGTCATGATTTGCTCGTTACTGTTGATTGATTTCTGTTACTGTGCTAAAACTAATTATATAGATAACCTAATAACTTCTTATGCAAATATATATCTAAAAGAAGGTACTATGCAACACATGGTACTAATAATTAACATAATATTAACATTTTATACTGTTGATTTAAATCAATATATAATCGGCAAATCGGATTGTGCCAGTTTTTAAATCGGAATGTGCCAGAAAATCAAGGCTTTCCAATGCCCTAAGTGCTGGGCGAGGCGTGTTGCTCTATCATTAGCAAGTCCGGTCGATATATATCTTTAATGTTGAGATTAGGCTCAAATGTACTAAATCTATTGTCTTGCGGATGCCTGATTATCTCTCCATTTAAAAGCAATTTAAACGCCATTTTAAAGAGTTTTAAACCCATTGGCAGTAATTCCTCATCCCACAGGCGTTTCGCCCCCTTCCTAGGCTTCAATCGATAATCGGGTGGTATAAAGCACCAATCCTGTATCATAATGTCGCCACGGTCAATCCCGGCGTTGAGCCAGTAGATTGAACCCCCGGTAATCGGGTCATTCATTCGTATGGCCCATTCTATGGATGACCTTCCCCTATGCCGGGGCAATAGGCTAGGGTGGTAACCAATCCACCCCAACTTAGGGATGTAGCGCACCTTTTTGCCTATATAATCAAATGAGTGGGCCGTTATACCTAAGTCACACATAGGCATGTTCATTTCATTAAGCGTACCGGCATTAATGATAGGTATGCTATTTAATGCTGCCAATTCGCCAAGGTATTTGTCCCCAAATGGGCAGCAAACCCCCACAACCTCAATATCCATGTGAAGGCATAGCCTTAGCACTTCTCTAGCAAAATACTTCTGTCCTGAAATAAATACTTTCATTTTCCAATGTATTTGAACGACTGCACGGCCCTAAAGTGACCCCCATAGCCAGCCGTCATTTTCCTTTTTGATCCAGGCATTCCTTTTCCGGTTTTCATAATCGATGCCCGACTTTTATTTTTATTGGTTCCAAAAAGTCGGGCGTTGGTTTGTTCCCATTCCTTGGCCCTCCTCAGGTAATTACATAACTGTGGGTGGCTCGTATGAAAGAACGTTGGGTATTTGTGGCCCTTTCTTCCTTCTCCCTCAAGGTGGTATTGCATCACCTCGTTAAGAAATCGGGTACCAACCCCAGCTCCTTGCCACTCCGGCATAACGACCAAGCGAGTTGCCCGGTAGGCATTCGCAGTAAACAATGGGCAAACGGCAACATGGCAGACCAACTCACCGTCTACAGTTCCCACAAAATACTCCGCCGCTGGAGGGTGTGGAAGGTCTAGATAATAATGCGCTTTAAAATACTTCCAGTAAGTGCCGTTGACCTTCCAAATTTCCAAGTTGATATCCGGTCGTTTTTGGACTTTTTTTTTACTTCGCCGGTTGCGGTATCATATACCCAATCCGGTTGCAGCCATTCAATGACATCATAGTGGCAGCTCAGGAGGACCACTTGGCCACCGGTGGAACGCCGCCAGCCTTTAGCAAAGGCAGCCGCTCCTATTTTGGCAATTTGCCTATCCACTACTGAAGTAAACTCGTCCACAATGGCCCTTTGTGGTGCTTCGCAGAGTAATCTTGCCATCGCCGCCCGGTATTGCTCCCCATTGCTGAGAACCTTAAAGGGCCGTAGCCATGAGGGAACGCTTCCAAGACCTACGGCAGATAAGGCACCGGTGACCTCGTCCAAACTTCCATCGGGTTTAATGTCATCGATGAGGGGCCGGTCAGGGTTCCAACCCTCTGAGGTATTCAATATGGGAACCTCTGGCCACAATTGTTTTCCCAAGGAGGTTTTCCCACTCCCTGAGGGACCAACGATCAAACCTATTTGCCAATCGTCACCCTCAATGGGCAACTCGGCCTCGCATCTCCATTCATGGCCGTTATCGGCATTAAAAAGGCTCTTTACCTTATTGGCCCTAAAACTGTCAAATTCCAGTGAGCTATGTTGTACATTAATTTTCATACGGATACTAATTTTAAATCTTTAAACCCCATTTTTTTAAGCTTTTCAAATGCTTTCTTTTGCTCGGCCTCGGTAGGTACCTTAACCACAACTGCATGTTGCTCTTTGTAATTGAATTTCCCTTTTTTCATCATATATTTGTTATCGACTAAAACAATAAAGCACGAGTGCGCCAAAGGCTTCCGCCCCCGGTGTGCATTCGTGCTTTCTTTATATGTTTTAGTCGACTTTAAGGAAACCGGGGGCTTTTTATACCCCCTTGTATTGAATATAGGCCAGTGTAAAGAATGGCGGTCTATTCTCATGGGGCTGGTTGCTCCCCTTGTTATTCGTGGTAATACTATGGCTGTGAGAACCTCCAGACTGTGTATTAAAGGTTCTTAAACCTTCGTCATTACCAGCAGTATTATTCGTCAATGATGGCCCGTCTCCACTTCCAAAACCATCCTCTCTAATTTGAAAACCGTGTGTGTGTGAACCGCTGGAGCTGGTGGAACCGGTATGGTTATGCTGGGGCATCTCGGCCTCCGTTAACGTATGTTGCTTTTCGCCTCCGGTTTTTCCAATGGCATTGTAATCCGTATCCCCCGGGTCATAGCCAACAATAAAACGACCGGTAAGGTCAACGGTACCATTAGCGCCATTGCACAAATACCATCCTGTTGGAATATTACCAATTGAACCAGCATACATAATAATCCCGTCAACGGGAGTTATGGCCTTTTGGACTTCGGTCATAGGCTTTACCCTTGGAAGGCTTGCCCATGCAACGGTATAGGAGCCACCGGTCCCAAATTCGGCGGTGCGTATATAATAGGCCGCTTTGCTATCGCCCAGACCGTCAGCTGGGTTAACGTCCTCCAAATAGGTAACGTTCTCCACATCCTCCGTAACCGTAACATTTGTCCCGACAGCTCCCCCGGCAAAACGTATGACCTCGCCATTGAGGACCATCCAACCGGCGGCGGCGTTTCCCCCTGTGACCTCACAGCCCTTGAGTATAAAGTCAGTTCCCCCAATATTGGAGAGCTGCGATACCTCGCCAATGATGGACTGTATCAACATTAAAAATTCATTATCTGCGGGGAATCCGTCCCCCTGGGCTACATACTTATCCATAGGTAACTGTATAGGTTTTATCGGGTAATCTGTAAAAATCAATCAAGGCCCTTAGGCGAATCATTTCGGCGGCTGAAATATTGAAACCGGTAGGTAGTACCACCGTAAAATCAACATCCAGTTTACCAAGGCTCTTGCGGTCATAGAAACGAATCGGCTGGGAATCTGCACGGTCAAAAAAGAAAACCGGTTTATCGTCCGCCCTATCATAGAAATACACAGGAAAGGTATAGATACCATCCTCAATGAATATCCTACGCTGTACCCGGTCAAAAGAATCGTTCAACACATTCTCAATGCTGAAGACCTGAGGCGTGTGGGCAAGTTTGTAATTGGTACGGTCCCTAAATTGCATAAATTCCTGGTGCAATTGAATTAGAGGCTCCACCATGCAAAATAACCAATGTAAAAAAGTGGCCTTTCTCCTTCTAATGGGAAGCATCTGGGTGACCAGCCTATAAAAATCGATATTGAAAATATTCTCGTACACTAACTTATGACGGTTTTTGCGGTAAAGTTGATGGTCAAGTTTACATCTGTGATTTCCATATACCCACTATTGGCCACAATAGTATTATCGATGGTCTGCCAATTGGCTGGGGTTTGGTAATTGCTCTCGGCGTTGGTAATGTAAGCCTCACGGTTAGAGCATCCTGAAAGTCCCTGAAGGATATCCTCTAGCTCGCTCACACTAAACTCGCCGTTAAATCTTAGATTCTTCAGGTAATCCCTCACGGCATCCTGTACCGGAGTATTATCGGTACCATCTATCCGGGTTCCCGTTTCGGTTAAAATCAAGGGGTCATAAAAGAAGTCGATTGTCAAACGTAAATCGTCCGGGTCATCACTAAAGACTTCCAACTTGGTACCGGCGGTCTTAATGCGTTTAAAATAATCCACAATACCCTGCTTTTGGGCATCCGGTAATTTGGCCAGCTCGCCGTCGACCTCGGTAGCACATTTTACAAAAAGAAAGGTCTGGTTGTTAATCTCCAGCTCTATAACGGCGGCTCTCTTTACAACAAGGGCGTCCGTTATTTCCTGCTCGGTATAGCCGTCATCAGAATAGATCAGGTCATCGTTCTGCTCAACCAAGGGATGCCCATGACGATACTCAAGGGCCTTTTTACGGTACCAAAGGTTTCTGAAAATCTTTTGATTGGCCAGCTGGTCATCCACCTCCAGTTGAAATATTCTAAAGAATTCATACACTACCCAAATCACAAAGGCGACCACATACGCCCAAAGGTTATAGGATGCTGTGGTACTGGTACTAGTTAAGCCGTTCAGGCTTTCGTACTCGGCCTTTTTGGCTAGGATTTGTTGTTTTATTTCGTCTACAGTGGGCGTGGCCATATGAGGTATTATTTATACTCCTTAAAAATTGCTATTTCCAACATGAAAATTTGTCCGTACCGGTCCCTCAGAGGGTTTACCGTAACCTTTCTGTTGATATCCGGCAAATCCCCAAAAGGAAGCTTAGTCATAAAATCAACGGTAATGGGTCTACCCAATTTGATGGCGGTCTGCTCCAGCTCCCTAATTTTACTGGAGAATTCCACACCGTAGAATTCCACATCGTTCTTATAATCCGATTTCTGAAACCCGAAAGGTTGCATAAAGTCTACATAATACGCTTGATTGATTGATAGGGCATTCCCCCTCAAGTCTTTCAAAATTCTTGGGTTGGCATATTGGTCCTCCAGCTGGTCAAAACGGATTTGGTTTTCCCGCAAGTCCTGTATCTCAAATTTCATGGTCACTATCTCCTTTTCCCTAGCAATCTCGTTAACCTTGAATACCTCAAGCTGGGCCTGATATTGGCGGGATTTATACCAGCCTATGGCCATAGTTGAAATACCGGTGGCAAATACAATAAGGACCCAACGTACAAAGAGCACCCGCTTATCCTTGGTAAGTTTCTCGTAAAAATCGTTTAAGGGCATTTTAATCTACTTTTTTATTTTCCCAATACCTTACAAAGAAGGCCCTAACAGCTTCAACCGCCAGCAACAAACAAATGCAGCCACTCATTACATAGCCATCGTTTTTATCCAAAAACAAAGGTTCCCTGTAGATAAGGGGTATGATAATTCTAAAAACCATATAGAACATAAGGACTACCCAGCACATGATTCTGAGTACCACTCGTATCCAAAAGCTGAAGGTCTTTTCCTTTAATGATTGTTTGATGTCTTCCATGTTACTTTGTTTTACCACCAAATAATGGTGTTATTCTTTTTTCCTTTGTTGGTTTGGTTGCCGGTTGCCGGGGCTGAACATGGTGCGCAACTTCCACCACAATCAATTCCAGTTTCATCCCCGTTTTGAATACCATCACTACAAGTTGGTGTTGGCGGTGGAACACTACCATCAACCAAACTGTTTACATAACCAAAAGTATCATCCCCCCAAGTAGCTTCTAAACTATTTGGAATACCATCACCATCACTATCTGCTTCTACGCCACTCATTCCATTAAGATTAGAATATCCTGTTCCGAAATAACTTACACTAGTAATATTTCCAGAAGTTAAACCTGTATGACCTGTATTAGATGCTAATTGATTAAACAATCTTGTGGTGGAAGCATCCCTATGTTGATAGGTACCAACAAAAGGAAAAACGTTTTCTTCAAGCGTATCACCATCATAAATAGCACTTCCATTGGCTATCATGGGCATGGAATAAGGTGTTAAAACTTGATAACTTTTAGATAAAGGTGTACTCATTCCATTTGCATAATCATCATTTCTTGAGGTGATTTCATTCCATACATCACCACCAGTGGTTCCTATAGGTCTATAAGCTGAATCATAATTATCTTCACTTACATAATATCTATTTGTTGAAGGGTTATCATCCATTACAATCCATCGTCTGGGTGAAGGAACGTTTGAAGGCCTTTGCCAAGTATTGCCAATAATATTAGCATGAATATAGGCCCCATCTTCATTATCATTAAAAATCAAGCCCCATGAATTAAGGTTAAAGCCGTGGTTGTTTACATATTCATAATTATGCAATCCACTTCTATTTGCAAACCTAAAAGGGGAAAGTGCCGGATTTCTTTGAACCGAATTAGCGAAAATATTATAAGCATAGGATTGATCGCGTCCATTGCCTTGCATAGTTTTGCCTCCGCTTCCCGGTTGATTAGACAAAGGTTCATTAAGAATAGACCATTGAACCGTAACATTATTGGAATCCGTAAAATCAACCGTTTCATCAGAAGTATAAGACATTTCCATGTGGTCGAATATAATATTGGTACCATAAGCAGCAGTAAAAGCATCACCACAACAATCCGGGTCATTCCAACTCCCTGTTCTAACCCTATAAAATCTGTGGATAGTATTACTTGCCGTTAAAAGATTAGGGCCACTCCAAGCGTGGGAACGCCTGATTGTAATTCCCTGTCCGCCATACCTAAATGCAGTTTGGCCGGCTACATAAACATTTGAAGCTATGCTTAAATAGCCATAGGCATCTTTATTGACATCAATATATCCGGCGACCTCAAAAACTACAATGGTATTGGGTTGGCTTGTGGCCCATCTAAAAGTTCCAGTTCCTGTGCCATCCGCCAAAGTGGTTACCTTTCTAACTTGGTAATCCGTAGGGAAAGTCCAATAAGCACCATAACCAACAGCACCGGGAAATACTTCACCCGCAAAAGGTTTTTCGGGCAAATTTTCATTTATAGTTAAAGGATTTACTGAAAATTGTATGGCGGGCGGTTGTCCATATATCACCTTTATTTTTTCAAGCTTAGGTCTTATTGAATCATTTTTGATTCGATTACCAAAAACTAAGCTTGAAACCAATAATAATACTAATGTTAATTTTTTCATCTTATAAGATTTGAACACCATCAACCCATACATCACTACTTGTTATAGAACCACTTACAGGGGTTACCAATGGTGCATCAGTGGTTGCGGTTCCTGTCATTTCTATTCTTTGCCAAATTCCATTTCCAGCGGTTCCATGAACGGTACTTTGTACAGATCCCGCAGTCCATCCATCAGCTTCAAACAATCTTGGGAAGTTATTACCAGTAGATCCGGCTTCCCTATATAGATAATATTCAAAAGTTACGGTTTGGCCAGATAATACCCCTGTAAGCGCAAATTTAGCTTGCGCACTACTTCCAGAAGTAGTAATATCCACCATAACAGCATGGGTTCCATTGTTTACAAAGGTGGTGGAAGCGTTTAAGGTACAGTTTGTAACAGCCGTAAATCCTGTAGTCGCAATTGCTTCATTATTAAGGTTGGCTGCGTTTGCATCCGTGTAGCCAGTTACACCGGAATCCGTACTTACTTCAAAATCTTCTGAATAAGTACCTCTATTACCACCTTTATCTACCGCACGAACGTTGTTACTGTAAACTGTGCTTGCGGCCCCTCCCGTGAAAGTGTAAGAAGTGCTTCCAGATATATAAATTGGCGTATCACCATCAATACTTAATTCATAATCTTCTATTTGCCCCACACTTGCAGAAGCTGGGTTCCATGTAATTGTATATCCCGTTTCTGAAACACCGGAACTGGCCAAGCCTTCAACAGTGCTTATTGAATATGGTTTAAATGCCGGTGAAATACTGTAAATGTTATCCGCTATTTTAAAAAAACCGTTTGCAATGGTAGAATCTGTATAAACTGGCCCACTAGGATGGCCATTACCCACAAAAATTACCCCGCTTGCGGGTGTAAAAACTTGAAAACTATCTATTTCAGTAGGTTGAAAAATAGCCCTTGAATTTATTGAAATACTGTTGTCAACTTCAAAATATGAGCTTTCATCATCAAAATTGAACTTCCCAAAATCAGATTGGGTAAGGGTTTTGGAGGTTCCGCCTAAATCGGCAGCGGTTAGGCCACCTGAGCCAGCCCCGACTCCTGCAATAGCAGCGTCTAAAGCCCCTTTATCTACTAAATCCGTATTAAGTACAGGTTCTCCAGTCTCGCTCAGAGAGTAAAGCAAAGTGTACCCCGTTCCGGCACTTGTAGTAGCTGTGTTCTGGAATAGAAACCTAAAACCATCGCTGCCCGAAGTTTTTACAAGTGACCATCTTTTACCACTAACACCGTCAGCTACCCCGTAGGCACTTCCGCTGTTAAATATATTGTAACTCGAATAGTAATTGATACCGCTCACCGTATTATTGCCAGTCCTCCTAAACAAAGCATCAAAAACGTTATCGGTCACGTCAACGGAAAATTCATTGGAGGATAGATTTAATCCGTTGCCGGCGGTGTAAGAACCCCCACCACTTGATTCCGGTATCTCAATCCAGTCCGTTCCATTATAGTACCTATATCTTTTAGAGATAGTATTAAAATAAATAACTCCTTCCCCGGGAGCGGGGTCTGAAGCCCTTGATAATATAGCATATCCTCCCGTGAACTGACCAGCAGAAGCAGTATTGGAGACCAATAGATTATCCGTGTCAATAGTACCACCATCAACTATGTCATTGGAATCCAAATTTATATTTCCGGTCATAGGCACACTACCATCCGCTAAGAAATCACCGGTACCGGCTCCAGAGCTAATAAAAGGCACCCAGCCTTGGTCATCCCTGCGGTTAATCACCTTGATTCCCAAATCGTCGTTATAGGCTTCATAGATGACATCCGTGCGGGTTGTATCTATAGCGTTGATTTCCGCTGTGGTCAATTTACCATAGCGCATATAATCCTTCTTGGATTGGGCATGTACTGAAAAACCCAAGATCAAAACAAGTATTAAAAGTGCTTTTTTCATTTTCCTTTTGCTAGTTTGAATTCGTCTATTTTAGTCTTCCCATCGGGGCTTGTAATTATTAGCTCACCGTTTTCGGCCTCCTTTGCTTTCAAAGTAGTTTCCTCAAGGGCCTTTATTTCTAGTTTCCGCTGGTCATCCCACTCCTTGGCGGTTCTGCCAAGGGTCTGAATCTGCCCCCTTAATTGATATTCCACATCCGTCAGCTCCATTTCACGGTCGGCCTTTATTTTTCTAAACTTCATCCAAACGATAAAGTACAGGGCCATGAGCGCAAAGGCATTCGCTCCTATTAGGTACATTATAGTCTCATTGTCTATCATGGGTTACTATCTATAAGGTTAAAATCCGTATTTGCCCAAGTACCGGGGTCGGCTATATCCGCTTTTGCGGTACAGTGAACAATCTCCCCACCGAAAAGGGAACCATCGCCACGACCTTTTACTTCCTCCCCAGCCTGTGGATATATTTCTGTATTTCCACTTTCCTTATACAACCGGTATCCCCTTACATAAATAATCACAGGGTTACCTTGCATGACGGCATCGCTCAGGGTGTTAATGCTATCCTGTAAGGCGTCCAAGAAGTCCTGAAGCCCATCGATATAGCCAATAGGCTCGCTTTCCGGTTTTACATATTGGGTAAGGGTATCCAGTTTGTTCTTTAGGGTAGTGGTAAAATCCTCTGTACTCAATTGCTTGCCGGTCACTTTATCCACCTTCCCGTCCAAGGCTCCCTGAAGCCCTGTTATCTTGCTAATAGGAAAGTTGGCGGGTTCCTGATACTGAGCAATCGTCGTGACTGTTTCGTTACCGTCACCGTCGACGGTGGTAAATTCCCAATCGGTCCCGTTTTGCGCTATGTTGGTCAATACCTGCCCATCGTCCTTGTGCCAAAAACTGGCCAAGATGTTTTCCCATTTGGTAATCATCACGGGGTCCGTGCAAGTGAGGTAGGCGAGTAATATGTTGAGTGCTTGCTTCATTTTAGGTAAAACATTTGCATAGGTTACATGGGTCGTTATTGTCTATTATTTCGGACTCTCCATCGGTAATGGCCGTAGCCGGGTAAATTTCCTTTTTGGAATAGAAGGCCGTAATCTCTGTCTTTGGGTTTTCAAATTCTACCTCCAGCAGTTCCGCACCTGGTACCAGCTCGTCCGTTAGGCTCTGGTCATTGTCCAAGGCCATTTGTACAGCTGCCTCCGGTCTTCCGTAGGTCTGTACCGCTAAATCGGTCATGCTCTGTTGTGGCCTAATCGCTATCATTGAATTATTCCTGTTACCGTTGCCGCTCCGGGCTGTACCCCGGGTACGTTTACCGTTCTAGTTACTACATAGCTCTCCACCGCATCCGCTATCTTTTGCGCAATTCGCTCTCTAGCTTGGTCAATGTTCTGTTTCTCGATTGGAGTGTCGCTCTCCGCATCGAATGCGCTCTTTATTTGATTCTTAAGCTCGGTCTTTGTAATTGCCATGTCTTTTTTCTCCTTTTTGTCACCCTGAGCGGAGTCGAGGGGCTATGCCTTTAAAATTGTATTTAAACGGTCTTTAATTGCCGTCGTTGCCGCTACGTTGATACTCGTCCCCTGAATCACTACGATTTTATTTACCTCGTCAATGAAATCATTGAGAACCGTTCTCAAATCCTCGTTACCTTTCTTCAGACGGAATCCGGTGGCATCTACATGAAGCTCCGTATTCTCAATCACGGCGTCCAAACTCTCCACCTCCCTTACGCTGCTTACCAACAATTGCTCCAGCTCGTTCCCAATCATGCTTACCAAGACCGTACTCCCCAGCTTGGGGTATATGACCACGGCCTTTGTCTCGTCCACCGTGGCGGTCAATCGAACGCCGGTATATTCAAAGCTCTCGAGGTCTTCCACCGTGACGGTCTTTTTGGTCTTGTCAACACTTTTGACCGTAGCCGGAAACGTATATTGACCCTTTGCCCTGAAGGCGGCCAAAGCTCTTTTTAGTTCTGCATCTAACCCCATCAGCTAACCTTGCTACTTAGTTCAACTTCCCTTCTTGCCCCGTTGGTACCAAAAGTGGTGACCACCTTGGGTATGAAATAACTACCGGTGCGCTCCGGGTAATTTTTGTCCCTTATTTCCACGTTCATACCTCTTGTGGCGTAGGGAATGAGGAAACCGGTAAGGGTTCCCTCGTACCCGTCATACTTCAGCTCGCTCAATTCGGCCTCGCCCAATTTCTTGAGGGTGGCCGTGTCGGTTACGTTGTATCTAAAGATGGTACGCTGCTCCCCGGTGGTATCCCCCACAATGACTTCTACTTTCGTATTGTCAGGGCGAACCCCGATAACCTTCAGATTGATTCGGACATCCTCGGCCCGTCTAAACTTCAGGTCATGCCCGGCTATGTTCCTATAAAGGTCATAGACCACCGTTTCCCCAATGTTCTTGGTCTGCCTAAGCCCCGCAAAGAGCTTCCCGTCATCGTCAATAAAAAGGTAGAGGCCGTAATTCTCCTTTATCTTTTCCAAGGCCTGTGCTCCGTTGACGTTCTTTAGGATAAACTGGTCAAAGTTTACCTCCGGAATGTCCCCGGCCAGCTCCAGCCCCGTATCGGCAACAATATGTTTAAGAACTTCCCTCAGCGTTGTCTTGCCAAAGTTTTTTGTTATCTGCTTTTGACGGACTTTGTAAATCACGTCCTCACATTCTATGGTCACGGTCGGTACGTTCGGTTTTACCCATCGCACAAACCCTTCAAACTCCACCTTTTCAAAGACCCCTAAATACCTTAGGGTAATTTTTACCGGTGTACCGGCTACGATTTCTCGTTCTATTTGACTCCTAAAAAAACCCACCTTTTTGTTTCCAAATAAGGCCGACATTGGAACCTCTATCTCTGCGGTATCACTAAGCAGGTCGACGCTCTTGGTAATCTTCACCCCCCTGACTTGCCTAAACTTGTATATACCCAATACTATCTCACAGTCCAGTACGAACATTACAGTAGGTTTAGGTCGGCGTTTTCTGATTCCTGTCCTAAAAGCAGCTCTACCCGATAATCATAATTGCTCACCGCATCGATATAGTAGCTTTGGCTATACGGTTTCCCCTTCATGTTGCCAAAACCATAATCCTTGATAACAATACTCCCTATCCTAAAAAGCGCAGCAAAGGCGTTGGTAAAACCCAACGGTTCTGCACGTTCGCAAACATCTATGATTTGCCTAACCTGCTCTTCAGGATATACTTTGTTGGCCGGGTCAATACAAAGGCCCTCAATCTTTATTTTATAGTCCTCCGCACTTATAAACTCCTTCACGGTTCCCTTGCGCTCCGAGCCTACAATGATGGTCTCCACAATGTTCTTTCTCCCGGAGATAGTTATCAATGGCTCGTTGGGCAAACGCACCCCGTCAATAGTGCAATCCATAAAAAAGGGTCGACCCAGCAAATCCTTTCCTAAGACGGCCCTGCCCAAGCGGTTAAGATTGGGGAGGTCCACATCCTCGAAGCCGAGCAAGGGATAAGGAAGCCCCACATAGTTGAAGGCCCCGGCGGTCAAGCTTCGTATGTTAAATTCATTTGCCATTATACCGGACTCGTTTGCATTTGGTTCGTACTATTGAGGACCCTTAGCAACATGCGCTTGAGTTCCTCCTCGCTCTGGGCCATGCCCTGAGATATATTTTGTGAGCTGATCGTGAAATTCTCCACCAGCTTATCAAAGGTTACGGTAATGTTGGTCTGTCTAGCACCGCCACCGTTAATGGCATTGATTCCATTGGTCACTGCATCGCCCAAGCCCGTCCCGCCTCCGTCTCCGGTGGCACCGTCAGTAGTAGAAGACGGGGAACTTGGATTTACTAATTTTTCTAAACCGGTACCCTCAAGCATCGAGGCCAGAAAACCTTTCTTTTTATTTTTAGCGGCCTGCGCCATTCCCTTACCAAAGGCAGTTGCCGAGGCCATACCAGCGGCGGCGGCATCTTTTTTGAAGTTCTCGAGACTACCTTTTCCTATACCGGTCAAATTTTTGAGGGCTTCCCCTCCAGAGGCTATCCCCTTTTTAAAGTCCCCATTCCAAAAATGTAGGAAGGTGGTACCTAAGCCCTTAACCCCCTCTATAAGTTGGATAACACGGTCTGTTACAAAATTTTTAATGGCGGTTCCAAAGCCTTTGAGCAAGGCCCACGATGCGTCTACCGCACCACGAAACCATCCTAATTGATTGTAGGCATAAGTAAATGCAGCCGCTAAAGCCATAATCCCCAACAGCACAAAACCGATAGGGTTCGCAGCCATGGCCGCATTTAGGGACCATTGTTTTATAGTAAGAAGCGTGGTCCAAAGGGACTGTATCTTTAATCCCATGGCCAAGGCGAAGGAGGCCGTTTTCCATGCCACCAAGCCACCGACCACGAGGCCTATGTTGTCTGCTAGTAATCCAAATATCCAAGAATCTTTAACCCATGTGAATAAGTCGCCAACGTATGAGGTAAGAATGGGTAGGTAATCAATGGCCGTAATTCCCCACTCTAAAAATTTTGAGAGATAAGGAAGTAGCTTTAATCCTAATTGCATGCCGAATTGCTGAAGCTTCCCCATAAAGGTTGAGAATCGACCACTAAAGGACTTACTCAATTTTTCCATCATGTTATAGAAGGGGCCTCCCTTACTTGTGGCTCTTGCGAAAGCTCTCTCGACCTCACCAGCACTAACTGCTCCTTCCTCCATTCGCTTTTTTACTTGTGCAATGGACTCCCCGGTGGCCTCTGCAATGAATTTTAAAGGGTTGAAACCGGCATTAATCATTTGGTTCAAATCCTGACCCATCAATCTACCCGCAGAGGACATTTGCGAATAGGCTAAGGTCATTGAATTTAAGCGCTCCTTGTTTCCTCTGGAGACATCTCCCAACATGGATAAAATAGGAAGTACCCTTTCATGGGCAACCCCAAAACCTAGAAGGGTTTCGGTATTTTTTTGAAGGTCTCGATTATTATAAGGAGTGGCATTAGCAAACCTGTTGATTTGCTGTATAAGGCTGTCCGCCTTTTGAGCTGAGCCCAACATTGTTTCAAAGCTAATCCTAGTACTTTCGGATTCGGCTCCAAGATTGATGATTCCACGTACTGTTTGACCGACCGAAAAAGCCAATCCCAAACGGCTGGCCATGCCCAGCAGACCGCCCCAAGTGGAGGTCAATCTTTTGGAAGCCCTGTCCGCCTTATGAATATTGACGGTCATGTTTTCCACTTGCTGGTTCACCTTCACAAAAGTAGACCTACCCTTGGCCCCAATCTTGGAGAGCTTGGAGGACATTAGGTCCTTCGCCAAAAATGTATATGTGTAGGTTCCTGCCACCGGTATCTTTTAATTTGGGTTTAACCCTTATTTAAAGAGGGCATTGATTTCCTTGCCCTCCTGTTTTCTTATATCCTGAAGCTGTGCAAACTTCAAGGCCCATGCTTCGTCGCTCAGGGTACTTGGGTCGATGCCCAAATGGTACTCGAGCAGGGTATCGATATAGGCGATGGGGTTTGCCTTTATACTTCCGTCGGTACCCTCTAAAACTTTTTTAGCTCTGCCGTGCTGGTCTCCAGAATTTGCTCTATTTGCTCGGTCACCCCGTAGAAATAGAAGTCATCATCTATGATTTCCATATCTCCTTCCAAAAAGCCGCTTCTAAGAACTTGCTCTGCCATCTCCAAAATGTTCCCCTGGGCTACTTGGGTGGCGTACTTCATTTGGTCCCGGCTAGGGCGTTTTACCCAACAGGCCTTATCGCCGCTTGTGATATGGAATACCTCCTTGAGCTTATGGGCTTTCTTCAGCTCTTCGGCCTTGGCCTTTAGGGCTTCCTCAACCGACTGTACCTCCTCGCTATCAACTTTTATATTCTTGATGCCCTCGGTTGTTTCCTGAAGTTCCTCTCCAGTGAAATTTTCTTTTGCTCCGTCTACTACTTTTTTCATGGTGCCACTTGATTTTTTACCTTGGATGCGCCCCTCCTGTTACCGGAGGGGTACACCGCTCTTCTCTCTTTTGGTTTTGCTATACTACTTCCCTGCCCAAGAATATAATGGGGAGGGTAATCTCTTGAAATTTATCGCCCTGCTTCATGTTCCTAGGGTCCTCTGTAAACTCCACACCCTTCAAGATGTGGGTTACGATATTTGCCCCGGTCTTTGGAACATAGGCAACGGTTACGCTAAAGCCGTCCAAATCGGTCAGGTCTTGGTCATCCCGCAACTGGCGTTGAATGGCCTCCACCTCGCTTTGCAATAACATTAGGTTCCCCTCATAGGTCTTGTTACCACTTTGAATGCTGTGCGGATTTTCGCCCCTACCATGTACAGGCTCCTTATCTTTTTTGGCGGTATATTCCACGCCTCGTGCGCCTATCAATACCCTCCCAAAAAGGGCTATCTCTACATTGGCCCACGCAAATTCCTTACTGTTGAACATGGTCTTTTATTAATCGGTTAAACTTGTGGTAAATCCTAAATCGATGGTAATGGTCTCAGAGTATCCTACCGGCAGCACTTGAAGCGTAACCGTTAGCTCGCTGGTACCCAAAATATCCTGATCGGGGTCAATGGTCGCCTTTACGCCGCTAATCTCTCCGTTGGCGGTCATCTGTAGGTTGATGGCCCTCTCGATATCCGCTTTCCAGTTACCTATAATAGCGGGGCTAATCTTTCCGGTTTCCTCTAGTGGAATCTCCTCAAGGATATTGTCGCTAAAGACGCTGGCGGCTATTAAGGAGGCTTTGTCAATAACAGCTACTTTTTCTACACGGTTCAAGTCATCGTCCTCCTCCGTGAAGGTGTGGCTCTTACCGAAGAAATAACCGCTCTTACCGGGTACGACATACATAACGATGTACCCTTTTGTGGAGATGTTCCCCAAGACGGCCTCTTTACCGTCAATGGCGGTATCATCCGTTAGGTCGGCAGTAGTAATGGGTAAGGCCCCATCACGCACACGACCGGCGGCACGTTGTACCGGTGTCGCAGCCTTACGCCCCAAAAAGAGACCTACGGCGGCATTCTTGCCACCGGTACCGCAAATGATACCGGACACCCTGTTAAGGCTGGCCGTTTTATAATCCTTCAGGTCCGCCTCGGTGCCGTTGAAGTCCTTCACGTCCACCAAAACTTGCATGTTCTGGTATTTGGATACGTACAGCTCCGCCAACACTTGGGCTTTTACAGCGGCGGCATCAACATCCTCGTCAACCCCATTGGCCACGGTGATACCGGCGGCACTTTTTCGGCTAACGCCTAAATATCTGATAGTGCCTTGGGCCGCATCCAATAAGGTAGGGCCAAAAGCCAAATCCTTATCTACCATGTCCTCCATGGTTACCGTGCTGGCCACAAGCATAATCCACAAAGTGGCACCCGTTAGGGCCTCGGAGTAAAAATCCTTGATTTGCTTGTGTGGGTAGTCGTTGGAACCCGCTGCCACGATACCAATAGCCTCGGCATCCTTTAGGCTCGTGAGCTTGTAGGCATTGCCTATGGTCACATTCCCGGCACCGGCCACGGTAACCCCCGTGACAATAAGGCCGCAAATACTGTCCGCAGTTTGGGCGGATTGCCCTAACTGGTCATTGTTTATGATGATTTTTACCTTGGGTAATGACATGGTGTCCTAAGTTTTATTTGGATGAATGAATTTTGATACTTCCGGGATCAGTCTAAAGATGATACCCCCAATGACCAACCACTTTACCAAGGCCAACCAATCGGGACGCCGTTTGCGCTCCTCTTGTAAGGTCTGCTCCAGTATCGTAATGGTTTCCTTCAGGTGGGTTATCGTTTCCTTGTAGATGGGTACCGCCTGCTCCAGCTCCTCGCAATGGCAAGTAGCCTCCAATTGGTTCCCAAGGCGTTGGATGGATAACGTCGCCGCCCCAACTGATTTCGTAAGGGGTAACCGCTCCTTGAGGTCCGTTATCTGAGTAGATAAAAATGCTGAGTCCGCCTTCCGTATAATCATTAAGCTGTCTATCACTTTCGATGTGGAAAAGATGGAGTCCTTCGTGGTCGTTTGTGATTTGGATTGCGTTACTATCGGTTTGGAGGTCCGGCAGCTCCACAAAAGGAGTAGCGAACATATCAGCGGAGTTAATGATTTCATCTGCTTGGGCGTTTGTTGTGAAAAAGAGTCCCAGGATCAGGACGAGTGATAAAATATGTTTCATAGTGCTTTGTATTAGTCTCTCATTTCATAATGAGGGGTATCAATGGTCTTTTTAAAGTTTCCTCCCCAACGGTTGTCCGGGTGGAGGCTTTCCCAATAGTCCCCCAGCTCTTGGAGGTACTCCTTTTTGTAGGTAAGGTCTGCGCCCCCGTTCAAAAAGTGGTTAAAGTCGACGGCCAGTCTTTTTAAGTGTTGCCCGTCCATAGTCCATGATTTTCTAGATACCTTGGCCAGCATTCCCTTAATAAAGGTGAGCCCCTTATAGTATAGGTATTGTTGGTCTTGGGTTCTGAAGGCATCCCCAAACGTTAAGAGTATTCCCATCTCGTTCGCCTTTAAAATGAGCTTGGCTATGTTCAGGGTAAAAATTTGCTGCTTGGTAGATAATTTCATGGTGCCTTTTTGTAATTAATCCGTTCTAGACGGCCCTCAAGGGGATGGAGCTACCTCTCGGCTAAGAGCGGAGAGGTCAGCCCCCCTTTATAAATCTTAGGTTATGCGCCTACCGTCTCAACGATATTCACAACTCCTTTTCCGTCAGTTCTTGCGGCAAGGCCTCCAGCTCTTGTCACGGCGGACATTTTAGAACCGTACAATTCGGCATCGTCCACGTTCAAGAATACCTTGGAGCTTCCATGCGCATGGCGCACAAAGTCCTTGTTCCACAATAGCGCACCGGCGCAATCCGTAGCGGCGGTCGTGGCTGAGCCATAAGCCCTGATGGTGGCTCCTGTAGTAAAGATGTTCACCTTACTACGCACATACCAATCCACGCCTAAGAATCTTCCCACGGTTCCTTCAACTAAAGGTTTGGCCCTATTAAAGTCGCTGGATTTTACTTCAGGGATCAATAACATATCCTCCAACATAGCCGGAGTCAAAAGACCGCATCTACCGTCTAATGGAATATCGCCCTCGTTCATTAACCTTAGACCGGCTTGGATATCGGAAAGGATTAAACGCTTACGGGTACCGGTTCCAGAAGGAACTCCACTAACTGCCCTGTCATCCCCATTGGTTCTAACAGAGGCCACGTTGGCACTACCTCCCCAAGCGGCAGCCATATAATTTGCTACTGCGGTGTTTAAGGCTTTTACATGCTCCTCAAGGATGCTGGCACGCTTGTCATAGCTTACCAATAAGGCCTCGGAGTACTGCAACCAAGTTGGGTCCGTAGAGAACTCGTGCAATTTGTACTCGCTAGGAGTATCGGCCCTTTTGGCGGCCACACCTTTGGTGGTTCTGTCCACCTCCACGGTTGGGATGGTCCCTACGTGAGGTAATTGAACGCTATCGGCATTTACAAAGGCCGAGTCGTTCTTGGACATTTTGTAGAACTCATTCGCAGGGAATAGGTTCTTGCTTAAATCGGCACTAAATGCCCTAATCAATAATTCTGCTGCCATGGTCTACTTGTTATCAAAATATGCGTTAAACAATTGCGTGAATTTCGCAGGCTCCTTTTCCTTCATGGTCAATAAAGCCTGTGGGTCGTTCATCTCATACCAATGGTAATCCTTCTCGGTAGTAGCTTGGTTTTGAACATTCCCTTTACCGGTTACCACCTCGCCAATGAAGTTTTTGGCGGCAGCGGCTCCGTGGTCGCCTTCAGCTCCGGAAGCCTTTGAGGCTATCAATGCCTCGGCAGCGGATTTTGCGCTTTCATGGTTCGAAGCAAATAGCCCGTTCCACGCCTCTTTTTGGTCCTCCTTGATGAACTCGCCATCGACCAACTTTGCGACCAAGCTATCAGCTTCAGTCTTTTTTTGTGCTTTGACCGTTGTCTCAAGGGCTTCAAACTTTGGTTTGAAAGCTGCATCTACCTTAAGCCCCTTGACGGCGGCCACGATATCTGCACCCTTTTCAAGGCCAAGAACATTTTCCAATTGCTCTTGCAGTTGACTCATTTGTGTATCTGGATTTTGATTATGTACTAGGTGGGTTTCAAAGAAGTTGTACACTTCCTCCGGGCTGGTGACGTTCTTGGGCATTTTGCCGTTTACCTTGCTTTCGCTGATAATACCTACCAACCCTAATTTTTTGGCCTCTGGGCCTTTAATGTAATGGTCCTTGCCATCCATCCATTTAGCGGCCACCTCCTCGGTGGTCATTCCGGTACGCTTGGCCAGTATATTGACCATATCGTCCTCATAGCTTTGAATCATATCGGCTGCCTGCTTCACATCGTCCGCAGTTCCATAGGCACCGCCACGGGCCTTGTGGTTCATAAGCCTTGCCATGTTGCCCATAGCTAGACTATCCTTTGGGATGGCCATGGAGATAATACTCCCCATACTGGCCGCAAGCCCCTCGATTTTTCCGGTAATGGTCACCTTTCCCTCGGCGACAGCATCTACAATAGCGTTATAGATTGGAATCCCCTCCGTAATACTGCCGCCGTAGAGGTTAGTGATATTAATTGCTATTTCATTGTGCTTGGATAAAAGGGCGTTGAACGTTTCCAAGAAGGTAGCCGCTTTAAAGGAGTTGCTGCTATCGAAGGAGGTAATGTATCCCGTTAAGGTCATTGTGGCCTTTTTATTGGATTTGTCCTCGTTGACTACCGTGTAATTGTTCATGCCGTTTCGCTAATTCGTTGAGACAAATTTGAAGCGTTTTTGGCCGGCTAAAAAATTGACAATCAACCATTGGGACTAGTCTCGCAACGTTTGTAATCTCAGTTACAACCATTGATTGCCGTTTAGGGCAAGCCCCCCAAATAGTTCAATTTTGTAGGTATAAACAGTACCTGACATGCAAGATTATTTACTGGATGATAACGGCGACCTATTAATAGAAAACGGGGACTTTGTTATCGGTAATTCAGAGCTTCAACATCAACAGGACCTTTTGGCCTCCCATAAGGGCGAGTGGAAAGAATACCCTGAGATTGGTGTGGGCATCTCCGAGGAACTTCTTAATGAAAACCCCCGTCAGGTACTGGTTCAGATACGGGCCAATTTTGAATATGATGGGATGAGGGTCAAGACACTTGGAATTGCGCCCAATGGTAACCTGGTCATCGATGCAACCTATAAATAAGATTTAAATGGCGAATAAAGGGCGATTAACCAAGAAGGAAAGCGATAGGAAAAAGCGTCAAGGCGAGCGGATGTTCATCAATGGTCTGAGCAAGGACGAGATTTCCGAAATACTGGAGATACATATTGAAACCGTCCACCGCTGGTACAAGCAAGGGAAATGGCAAGAGGCCAAAGACCTACATAGTATCAGCATCGGCGAGCTGAAACGGCAGGTATTACAAACCTTTAAGCAAATAAAGGATGGTGAGACTCCGGATATTTCAGCGGACCAGTTGAGCAAACTTGCCGCCACCTTCGAGAAGTTTAGCGACAAAAAGAAGGCCTTGGCCTATATGTACGAAAACTTTGAGCAGCTCTGCGATGCCATCATAAAGGACGCCCTTAGCGAGCGTACCAAAAAGGGCAAGGAGGAAAAACTGTCCGTTGCCAAATATGTCCGTGAAATGATGGACCAAGTAACCGCCAAGACCTATAAAGAAGCCTTGCATGACTAAGACGGAACTTAAAACGGCCCGTGAAAACTTTGAGGCCCGCTCCAAATATATCAAGGAGGCGACCTTGGCAGGGCTATCCACCAAGGAGGAGTCTACCGGCGATCAGGAGAAACGAATTGCCCGGCTATTGAAACCCAATAACTATAACGAGTTTTTTGATTATTACTTTGGGGTAAACACCCCCACGCCATTAGCGGACGCACCTTGCGCCAAATTCCACCAGAGCAGCTATGTCAAGGTATTTAAGGACCCCTTCATTGTCCAGTTTAGGCGATGGTTCCGGGGGGCGGCAAAAAGTATCCATACCAACGTAGGGAACATGCTGCACCTAAAGCAGAACGACCTCCTTTATTTTGCCCTGCTCATTGGTAGAAATGAAAAGGCGGCAAAGCTCTTACTTGGGGATATACAGGCCCATTTGGAAAACAATGAGCGTATCATCAAGGATTTTGGCGTGCAGATGCAGCACGGGAGCTGGGAGGGTGGCCAATTCGAAACCAATGACGGTCGTAACTTTTTAGGGCTGGGACTAAACCAACCTTTTAGGGGGCTTCGTGTGGGGCAGTATCGCCCGGACTTTGCCAGCGTAGATGACTGTGAGGATAGAAAGGAGGCCAAAAATCAGGAATTGATTCAGGAGAAAGTGGAGAAGATTACCGGCGACCTTAAGAAAGCCTTCCACCTGCACCGAGGCCGCCTGATAATTCCAAATAACTACATCGTAAAGAATGGCCTTAACGACCAATTGCTGGCCAAGTTCAAAGGCTCTAGTCATTTGCATGTACAGACCGTTAACCTTCGTAACAAGAACGGCTTCCCAAGTTGGGACGAGCGGTACACCCCGCAGATGGTGGACGATATCGATGCGGATACGGATTACTATACCAGCCAACGGGAAGACTATAATAACCCTATTGAGGAGGGGAAACTTTTTAAGCGGGAGTGGATACGGTTCCGTAAGGTTCCAAAGGATGTGCGCTGGAGTGCCTTCATCGGTTTTTGGGATTTGAGCTACAAGGCCAGCGGTGACCATAAGGCATATTGGCTGCTTGGTGTTACGCAGCAACAAATATTTGCGTTGGACGTGTTCTGCCGAAAATGTGAGCTGACCGAGGCCATCAACTGGCACTATGACAAGGCCATCGAACGCAACAAAAAAGGGATGAGCGCCTTAGAGTATTTTGACGCTACCGCCGCCCAAGAGGTAGTCTTTTTGCCCATCTTTCAACAGGAGGCACAGCGCAGAGGGTTCTTTCAAATTCCCATGAGCGATGTAGCCCCGGGCGTGGATAAGCACCTCCGTATCGAGGCGACCCTGACCAGCGTATTGTTCAACGGTACCTTGGTTTTTGCGGACTATCTGGAGGGAACGGCGGACATGAACGCTGCCCTTGAGCAAATCCTAAGTTTTGAAAAAGGGACCAAGTCCCCTGACGATAGCCCGGATGCACTCGAGAACGGTGTGCGCAAGGCGCAGCTCTATTTTACGGCAGACCTAGGAAGCTGGGGCAAGCCGATAATTCATCAACATAAACGAGGAGGTTTCTAATATGAGTCTTAGAAAAAGTTTACATAATGCCTTTGCCGCCAAACTGGACGCCAAGACCGGCTCAAAGTGGACCGATATGTGGAAGGGACAAATCAACCGGCAGTCCACAAAGTACCCGTTCAACTTTCCGGCTAATTTTGTGAGTATCCGCAATATTCCTTGGCAGGATATGACCCTTAACCACAAGGAGGGAACAGCGATTATTGATGTGTACGTGTTCTTTGATAAGTACGGGGATACCTTTGAGGGGGCAACGGATAAGGCGAATTCCATGACGATGATGGACTATCTGGACACCTTGGCCAATGACCTCCATTGGATGACCGATGAAGGCAGTTTTTATGCCTTTGGAGAAACCACGCAAATTGGTGAGGAGGACTTGACCGATAGGTATGAGCGCCCCGCCCATAGATTAACCTTTCAATGCCAAGTAGGCAAAACCATAACACCCGCAATCCATGTTTCTAACTAAAGACGAGCTTAAGAGCGCAGCTGTCCCCGAGGTAGTGGACAGGGCCATAAATCAAGACGATGAGGTGGTGACCATTATCATCAACGAGAGTATTGCCGAAATGAAAAGCTATCTGAGCGGACGCTTTGACGTAGCGACCATTTTTGCGGAGACGGAGGCGGACCGGGACCAAGTGGTCCTAAAGCACCTGAAGAAAATCGTAGTAGATGAAATCTACCGGCGCAAAACGGGTGAAATCAATGAGACTACAGAGAAAGGGTACAATGAGGCTATGTACTGGCTTAAGGAAGTTGCAGCGGGTCATATCCCTGCCGGGGACCTACCTCCAAAAGTGGCGGAACCCGAAACCGGTGACGGGTTTATAAAGTTCGGGGGCAATACCCGGTACAATTCAAATTATTGATGAAGGACCAAGACGATTTTGTGCATGACATTGAAAGGCAGGCCCGAGAGCTGGAGGAGTTCATGGGTAATGAAATGCTAGACATTATAGAAGTGGAGGGCCTTAACCATTTTGAGGAGAGTTTCGATAATGAAGGATTTACGGACGAGGTACTTGAGAAATGGGAACCAAGAAAGACTACCGATACCCGTGGCCGTGATATAACTAGGTACCGAACCAACAGGGTCGGGAAGGCCGGGGAACTGAACCGCTACGGGCGCAAGAACCAAGGCCGAAAGATATTGACCGGCCATGATAGCGGCGGCGACAAGTTAAAGAATAGTCTCCGGGGAGATAAGATACCAGGGGGCGTGGAGTTTGCCTCCGACAAGGAGTACGCAGAGGTCCACAACGAGGGGAGCGACATCATGCCCAAGCGGCAATTTATGGGATCATCCAAACAACTGGACGAGAACATTCTGAAAAAAGTAGATAGAGAACTTGACAACATATTCGACCGAAAATGATTGAAATCTTAGACCATACCGGCAAACCCTTTGTAAGGGCAAAGAATACCATTGAGCTGGCCAGAAAGAGCCAAAGCCTTATGTTGGATTTTGTAAAAATGCACCACAGCGTTTTTCGTAGGGAACTCGACCATTGGAAGGTAGCAAGAATGGAGCGTTTGAACCAAGAGGCCCCTTATACCTATCTCCTTCAGGATTTGTACAAAGATGCTATGTTGGACACGCACTTACACGCCATCTTTGAAAGCCGTATCCTAAGAATGACCAACAAGAAGTATGTCATCGTGGACAAAAAGGGCGTACCCATACCCGACAAGGGCGACTTCTTAGAGACCAAATGGTTTACGGATGCCGTGCGCTATGCTATTGAAAGTGTTGGTTATGAATACTCCCTCATGCATTTTGAAAAAAGCCAAGACGGTAAAATTAAGGAGGTAAAGCTCGTCCCACGGGAACATGTGAACCCGGACCGCCGCTTGGTGGTCAAAGGGGTCTATGACAATCAAGGCCTTCTATTCGATAAGTTTCCGAACGACCTACTATATGCAAAGCTTTATGATGGTTTTGGGCTGCTTGAAAAGGCGGCCCCCATGACCATTTTAAAACGGCACTCATGGGCCAGCTGGGACGAGTTTGAGCAAATCTTCGGGATGCCCATCCGTATCGCCAAACTAGGCACCATTAGCGATGACGTAAAGAATGAGGTTGCCCAATGGCTCAAGGAAATGGGAACGGCCAGTTATGGCGTGTTTCCTCAATTTGCGGACATTGAAGTGAAGGAGGCCAATAACCGGGATGCCTTTAATGTCTTCATGAAAAAAATTGAGACGGTGGACAGCCAGCTCTCCATTTTGTTCAATGGCCAGACCATGACGGTCGAAGATGGTTCCAGCCGCTCCCAAGCGGAGGTCCACCAAGAGACACAGGACGAGATTACCCATGCGGATTTGCGTAACGTTGTCAACTGGCTCAATGATAATCTGGTCCCGCTCCTGAGAAACTGCGGGTATGATATCGGTCAAGATGAATGGATAGGCGTCGAAAAGATAACGGACCCTGTGGAGAAAATGAAGATTGACAATGTCATCATGACCTCCAGCGGGTATCGCTTGACCAAAGACTATTTGGAGAAGACCTACGGCGTGGAGCTGGAGGATTCCCCAAAGCCGGAACCGGGCAAGGAAAAAAATCAGGATCCCGAAAAAAAAAAGGAGTAAGTAACGCCCTAGAATTTTACTACCGGTCCCATTGCTGCGGTTCGACTACGCTCACCGACCACCCTGACGGACATGGCCAAATTAAGGGTATCGTTGCCGCCGTTGACCCCATCCCCGCCAAGGTCATTAAAAAGCTGCTGGAGGAAATCTACACGGGAAATACAGAGCTGGACAGGGAACTTTTTAAGGAAACGGCCCGTAGGCTCATGGGCGGGGTTACCGAAGGTTTTGGTAAGGACTTCTCCAAAATCAAGTACAATAGCCCGGACTTTGAACTGTTGGACAAGCTCACCTATAATGCCGGTACCTTCGCCGCCTTTAAGAACCATAGCCAAATAAGGGAAACGGTGCGGCTCCTGAAGGATGCGGACGGCAACCTACGTAGCAAGAGCGAATTTATCAAGGAGGCCTTAAAGCTGGACAAAACCTACAATAAACGGTATTTAAGCGTGGAGTACGACCAAGCGGTGACCAGTGGCCGTATGGCCAAGAAGTGGGCCGATGCCGTTAGAACCCAAAACCTTTATCCCAATCTTACCTATGTCGCTGTGATGGATGACCGTACCCGTGACCTACACAGAAAATGGCATGGGATAACCTTACCCATTGGTCACAAGTTTTGGGATACCCATTACCCCCCAAACGATTGGGCCTGTAGGTGTACCACACGGCGGTCAGACAAGCCAGTTGATGACAAGGGGCTGAAGGTGGACGATATGCCATCCTTGCCCAAGCAGTTCAATATTAATGTCGGGAAGGAGGGCAAGGTCTTCAAGGAGGACCACCCCTATTTTAAGACCTCGGCCTTTAAGGCGGTGGCCACCTTTGCAAAAAACGCCCTGGTGCGCTTTCAGACACAAAGCTATTATCCAAAACTGAAGGACACGCTTGCCGGTACCTACAAGACCGATATCGGGAAAGTGACCGTAAACAATAGGGCAATTAAAGAGGCCTTGAACCAACCCCATGCGAACGCCTATTTAAAGAACAATCTCGTTGGAAAATTACCGGAGCTGCTGAAGGATGCCTTTTACATCAAATCCCTAAAGCCCCTAAAGGAAAACCCGCATTGGGTGCTATACCATTATTTGAGGTTGGGCGACTATGACGATATGATCCTGGTCATACGTGAGGACAGAAAGGGGAACTACTTCTTTTATTCTATTGTGGACAAAATAAAATCCTAAAGCCATCGCCTTGAAAGATACAGTCTAACAGGAACTACACTCTAGGATTTGTACAAAGTTATGAAAAAAGGGCCAATTGTGAATCGTCCCCTATATTGTTACCGTAGGTACCCTCGTCATTGAAAATGGCCGAAATGGTTCTGGAGCTTAAAAAGAACTCCCCCGCAATCTTGTCTATGATGGCATCATGTCGCCACTCCTTATGCTTTTTCGTGAGCTGGTCATAACGCTTTTTTATGTTAGCGTTCCTAAGCTCAATAAGTTGACGGTGGCGGGCCATTGTAGAGGATATATGACAAAAATAGAAAAACCCTGTCAATCTGACAAGGTCTTTCAAGGTGTGCAGGATTTCTCCTATGTTTTAGTCGACTCATTTTAAAGAAACCGGGTGGATGTACTTCTGTATCTCCGGGGGCGTGGGGAGCAGCTCCTTGAGCATCTCCAGCATCTCAAAGCGCTCCTCGCTCAAATCTACCTCCGTATTGAGGTACTGGAGGGTTACGATGATGCTCTCCATTCTACGGTGCCGCTCGGCGGCTCTTTCTGCAAGATGGCTCATGCCAAAGACGTTTGCTGTGGCTCAAAAAACTCCATGGCCAATTGTACGAACTTGTTGTCATAGCCCGGCACAATGTTGTTATGCTTATTGTGTGCGGCCCGTTTCATAAGAGCGGCCATGACCTTCTGTGAACGCCTACGGCCATGGCGCACCGTACTTACATGATTAGGGGTTACACCTGTCTCCTTGGCCACGGAAACCACATCGCCCATGACCAGATACTTTTCAAGGGTTTGGAAAAGCGGTTTTTCATGTGGGTAAATCTGTAAGGGGGTGTTTGCAATACCCGCCTCCAAATCCATCCACCTCATGACAAGCTTTGCCCTCACTTCGTCATTGAACTTTGCCACCACATACAGACATTCTTCTTTGGACAAGTCGTACATGGGTCTTTTTTCTCCTTTGGAATCCTCGTATTCAACGAGCGCAAAACTGCGCCCGTTAATCTTGTTCCATGCAACCTCTTGACTTCTAATACTTCTTAATAAGTCTTTGTGATTTTTGCCGGATATTTCGGCAATCTCCAATGAGGTAATTCGATGCTCATTTTTAGACTGAGCTGGTCTTTCGCTTTCTTTGGACATATCGAAAGTTTTAAAAAAGGCGAAGCCCCGCCTTAGGTGTGTCCAAACAATTCAGAGAATTGGATGCGCCTCGCTTTCGCTACGGCCACCATAGAAGGGCTTCTATCGTTAAAAAAATGTGTCGAGATTACTCTCTGACATTGTTTGGACGATGTAAATGTAGTAAATTAATATGAATATTTCACCAATTCTTCATCTTTGGGAGTTTCTAGCTTCCAATAGGTATATTCATTGTCCTCCTTATACCATCGGTAACGGGCTTCCTTAAATCTTAGTTTTTTAAGAAGCTCCTGCACCTCCTGCTGAAATTCTTGCTTATTACGGTTCGCTGCAAATATGCCCCCGCTAAAGTTTATAATCGTATTACCGGTTCCATTGATACTTACCTCAATATCCTCTACCCAAAGTTTATCCTTAAATATTGTGGCAGCAGCTTTTCGCATTGCTGGATACTCCTTTTTCTGAACCGTTGCTATTTTTCTCTTGAAATCATTTATTACGGGAGTTAAGGTATCGTACATTTGGGCCGCCTCGATTGTATTTGCATAACTTGACAATATCATTACCTCCGATTCCAGCCCTTCAAAGGAAGATTTGAAACCATCCCAATCCATTCCTTTCTCAAAACGTTCTATTTGTGCATTTAGGTTATCTATCGTGGTCTGCCTTGGGTCTATGTCCAGTACCTCTGTTTTAGCGTTTACATCTGATTTAGAGCTTGATTCATTATCGCCTTCATCAGTACAGGCGTCAATAAGAAGGCCAAAAAAACAGAAGAGTACGACCATTCCAATGAAGGCCGAAAGGATAATTTTAACGATTTTCATAATTCAAAATTTAAAGGTTACTGTTGTAAATATATGCCAGTGTTGAAGATGTTCTACAAAATGTCTTTCAACGGTCATTAAATGGGTTAAAATACTACTTTAATTTGTCTTTGGGTACCATGAGTACCCCTCCTTTTTTAATATGTTGGGCGCAGGCAGCCATGGCCTCCCAAAGCTCCTTCATGGTCCAGCCTGGTCTTGAGAGCTGCCAACAGTCCGCTACATAACGGCGGTACATTTTCCACTCCGCCTTATCCTTGGGCTTGAACGCTATCAGTTGCGGTTCCAAGTCCTGAGGCACCTTATAAAAATGACTCGCAGCCATGGTATTGCAGGTGTAGCACTCAATATACATTGGGGTAACTCCCGGGTCCCGGTGTTTTACCACGGTGTTTGGGCAACCGTTGCCGCAGGTGTAGGCGTTGACTTTTGGTTGGCCCGCCCTGAGCGGAGTCGAAGGGTTGGTTGTTGGTTGATGGGCTTGCTCCAATGGAATTACTTTTTTATTGCTCATTTTGCTTATTTGTTGAATTATTATCTGGTTCGCTTATTAAAATACCTTCTAAGGACATAGCCCCTTAGAATACTCACTACGGTAAAGTACAGGGTAATGAGTAGGTTCTTGCCGCCGCTGCTCTCAAAGCCCACCAGGGGAAATATGAGAAAGGTACTGGCAAAGCTCACGATAAAGCCTATGGCCGTATTGCTAAGGCTTTCAAAAAAGGATTGTCTTTTACTTTGTCCCATGATTTCAGTTGGTTAAAAACCCCGCCCTTCGACTACGCTCAGGGAACGGGGTTTTGTTATCTACTATACTTTTTCAATGACCGGCCATTTCCATTGGCCCTCTTTTTTTCCTTCAGATACGTTGCTGGCGTAGAGCGTGTCCGCTCCATCACAAAGCACCTTAAGGTTGACGTCCTTTTCGTTCACCGCTACGATGATCGCGGGAACCTCCTTTTGGGGGTTGCTGCCAAGGCCCTTGATTTTGTCATTCTCTGCTTTTGTGGGTGTGTAGACGACCACCCTTCCAATTGTTGGATTCATAGTGTATATAGATTTAATTAATACTCGGTTTAATAAGGTCTATTGGTCCAGCCTATAATGATACTCGGCTCGTTGTCATCCACGAAGGACTTGAACCAGTCCCTAAAGATTTCTGCCGGTAGGCCATCGTTCTTGGACACGATATCCAAGGGGTACTCCACGTCATCTATAAGTAGTATCTCGTCATTCAACTTTTTAAAATTGATGGGGGCGTACCAAATATTATGGGCCTCGCCAGTTTGTGCCTGGTACTGTTTGCTTACATAGGGTTTATCGCTCCAAAGGCTGAGTTTGTAGATACTGTCCGGCGACTTTTGGGCGTTGTCTATTCTCGATGCCCAATAGTCATAGCTCTTTCTAATGGTGTGGATTTTTTGTCCGTTGACAATCTTATCCTCAAAGTGGGTGGGTTGGCCACCAAAGGTGGTGGCAACGGCATAATACCTCATGAAAGGTATGTTGATGATTTTTCCTTTTTTCATTTGTAATATTTTTTAATATCGGTTCTAAGGCGGTCCACAATCTTGCCCTTATCCTTGGAGTCCTCCATTTGGGTACGGTGCAACCGCTCCGCCATGTTCATATCGTAGCTCTTGCTCTGCTGTACGGTGTCCAAGCTCTCCGCAACGGCGGCCTCCATCCTTCTTTTTTTGTAGCTCTTTATAAAGGTGAGCAGCTTGTTGGCGGTGAACTTGCCAAATTGCTCCGTAGCGACCAGCTCCTTACAGATGACCACCACGTCCTCCAGCTTTATACAGGAGCGCAGTTCATACTCCGCCAAAATCTTGCGGACCACGACCTCCGCCATATCCTGACTGAAGCTCTCGCCAAAATAGAGGCTCGTGGCTAGGAACATACGGGCCACACCGGTAACGATGGTATCCTCCCCATGGAGTACCGCCATACGACCCAAGGAGGGGGACGGTGCGGCCATGGCCATGGTCATGGTCATTTGCCCGTAGTATTTTACGATGAGGCTATCCCTATATGCCGACGCTGTTATCAGCTCCAGCAGTTCCGGCTTTCCCTGCTCTTTTAATGGCATTTAAAATGACGTTTAAACGTGAATTGATGTACTTTAAATCCGTGTTTTCCTTATGGAAATCCTCCAGCTTGTGCCAATTGTCCAGGATCAGCTTAAAAAGCTCCAGCCCTTCCTCGTCTTGGTCGCTTACCCTTGTAAGGTAGGCCTTTATCTGATTGAGGTGCTTACCGTCCACCGCATTGAACCGGGGCGGTACCTGCATAAAGTTTTGGTAAAAGGCGTACCATGCGGACACGTACTGCTGGTACTTGGATTGTTTCTTTTCGATTTTGGTGTACTCCAGCTTGGGCCAGTCCTTTTGGTATTGCTCCACTTCGGATTCCTTTAGCGGGGTTACCTTGGCCATATTGACGAGTTCCTGAATGGTCTCGGTCTTTGGGCCCTTTACTGTCTCCAGTCTGAAGAAATTCCCTCCCTTGTAGCTTACCTTTAATGTTCTACCCGTTGATGGGCTATGGATTAGATAGTTTGTGGTCATGCTATTTGGTTTTTGGTTGCTGGTTTTTGGTTGCTCGTGGTCTTACTTCCAGACCAAGGCCCAACATCTCCACAAAGGCGTTGAGGAAGTCGCACACGCTGGTTTGGCAGTATGGGTGTCCTTTCCATTTAAGTCGGTAAGTAACGTCCCCATATTCAAAGGTTACTTTTAAGGTCTTTTTACTCATATCAGCATTCGGTTATGGAGGCCGATACGTAGCCACAGTCGGCACAACGTAATTCGGTAGTCTCACAGGTTACACATGATTTTGTTACGACAATGGAGCCGCCCGAATGGTCGCACAGCTCCCTGAATATTTTTAGGTACCAAGGCATAAGTAGGGGTTAGTTATTGGTTTTTAGGTTCTGGATACAGAATATCATCAATATCCATTTCCCCAAACAGTACATCGAAAACATCCAAAGAATCTACACCAAAGACGTCCTCAGCCTGCTCTGGACTATAATCCTTTTCCAAAATCAGTATTCGATTGTCAAGTTCTTTATGGCAGTCTTCTCCAAAAAAATTAAACTGCTTGCATTTGGCCTTATTCTCTTTAAGCCTGGCGATAATTTGCTCTTTTGTCATTGCTTTGCTCATAACTTTTAACTTTTAACTCCTTTTTCGTGATACTTTTTGACCATATTCTCCAAGGCGGTGATGGTAACGCTCAGCTCGCTGTTATATTCCGGGGAGGTGTTTGGTTTGTCCATCTTCATCAAGGGTTTGCTAATGGGAGCCTTTTCGCTCTGGAGCCATTGGCCAAGGCGTTCAAGGTCTGCATAACTGCGACCGGTATGCTCGTTGATGGTGACCCAATCCATCTGCCTAAGGAGGCTTAGGATGTACATGTGCTTGGAGTTGCCGCCGTCAAAGCGGCCCCAATAGAGGGGGGTCTTTTTAAACTCGTTGAACTTTTTGTAATCGAATTCTTTTGTAGTCGTTGTCATAATGGTGCCACATTAAATGTTAGTATTTATTGAACTAGGGGGTTGTAATCCGTTTTAGGCTTGAAAAGCTCCTCCCTATATAAGTGCATGGTCTTATCGCTGTTGGGCCGGTTTACGATTTCCGTAGCCTCTGCCTCCGTGAAGCGTTTGGCGTACTTGATTTCCTTGGTATAGCCCCGGTCATCTAGGTACCAATACCCAAAATTGCGCTTCTTGATGACGTAGTCCTTTTGCTCTTGGTTTTTCATTTTGATAGCTATTAGCTGTTAGCCGTTGGCCTATGGCCTTAAAAAAATCCAGTCTTTCCCGGTGTCATCCTTTCCATGCTTTTGCGGTTTGAATGTTTCCCGAAGACGCCGCCGTTTATCCGTATCACTTTAAAAAATCAGCCTCCCAAAGCCCGTTAGGGAGTGTACGGCCTTAAAGCATGGCGTATAGCCGGAAGGAATCCCTAGCCTAAATCCGCCTTCGCCCTCGTTTACATTTCCCCGATACTCCTCAGGTGGCTGTCAAAAGCGTCCCGCTCGGATGGGGTGAGTTCCCTGTTGGCAACCCAGTGATTGTTCATGTCCTTACGGACTACCTTGCTATTGACCCAAATAGTGTCATCGTTGGTCTGTGAAATTTCTACGGCCATGGCTATACACTTGCAAAGGTTAGGTTGATAGGCTGCCACTTTCCATCCGTTCCCCGAGTCTGAAATATGTAGCCAAAGCCTTTTAAATGGGTCGTAAAACTTTCCTTGATTAGCTTGAGGCCCTCCTTCCATCGTGGGTCCTGAAATTTATCCTCATGTTGCCATAGGTTCATGACCCGGCCATATTCCATGTCGCCATTTGCATTGCGCTCCAAGAATGACATTAAAATCTCGTATAACTTCTGATCGCGCTTTTTCACCGCATCGCCCAAGAAGTCCTTAATCAGTTCCACGGCCTTGGTGCTGCGCTCGTCCCAATGCGGCTCCACGTCACGTCTGCGGGTTACCCTAAGTACTCCCTCGGTATCGGTCAATGAAAAACCGCCCTTACTATTGCTTCTTAGCAGTCCGTACTCATTAAGAGCGACCGCATGCTCCTCAAGGGAAGCGTGACATTTATTCTTGAATACCTCCAATTTTTGATGTAGTTCTATGGCCTCCTGTACCAGTTCGCTTACAGTAACATCCCGCTGCGCCTCATACTCCTTGCGCTGCTTTTCCTCTTTGGCCTTTTCGGCCTTTTCCTTTTTTGCCAAATAGGCCTTGATTTCTTCTGGGGTCATATCCTCTATGGACCTCACCGGTGCTAGTGTCTCACTCATTGTTTTGTGAATAAAAGGGTTAATAATCTGTTGTGATAGTCCAGCACCCCAAAATAGAAGTCGCTGTGACGGTTAAACTTGAGCCAGTTGCTTATACCGGCTATTCTTTCTCGTATCTCTGGTTTTTCCATGGTCTAAATGGTTGAAAATTGTCTCTCGTAATTGTAGTATCGGTCCCACCCGCTGCTTTGGATAAGGATACCTATCTGGTTGATACGGCTCTCCAGCTCAGGAGGTACCCTGTATTGTGGTTCCCTTGCGTGGCCGGGGTTTAAATCGTCCTCCCGCAACAAGGCCAGCCATGCCGCACGTTCTTGGTTGAGGCATATCCGTTGGGAATCCGTCAACAATCTGTTATTCTGAAGGCTCCATGCGAGGCAGTCCCTCAATTTTTTGATTCGCTGTGTGGCCGCTGCTCTATTCATTGTTGATGCTGGTCTTTTTGGCGTTATCTATTAGGGGTTTGCTGTAATACAGCTGTATTTTGTGGATGTTCTTTACATAGAGCAAATAGGCGTCCTTGGGGCTTATCTGGCCCTTGTAGGGGGCCACCTCAAAAAGGAAGTCCCGCTCAAATTGGGTGTACTCCATACGCCACCAGTTGAAAAGGGCGGCATTGGCCAAGAGGGATTGCACCTCTTGTTGGTCCTTACCCTGCGTATTGGACCAGTTGAACCATTGCTGAAAAATGATATTCTCATAGGTCTCCTCGTTGACCTGAAGGGCGGCTAGTAATTTTTCCATTTTTAATCGTTATTTAATTCTTGCATTCCATGGTATAGCATGGCCTTTTCCTCGTTGATGCTCATGACCCCACCGGGGACACGACCGCTGACAAAACAGGCCAGCCCCTGAACGTGGACGATAACCTTGGCCAGTTTTTTGGCCAGTTTAGCGGTAGCGGTATAGGGTGCGCCCTTTTTGTTCTCGTCCTCATGGGCCACGTAGACGAACAATACCTTTGGAAAGGCGTCCTTGAGCTTGCGGAGCTTTCCATATTTAAGCTCCTCTTGAAATACCGTGATGTTGTCTATAAATACCACCTTGGGTGCGTTCCTTTTTGTTAGTTTGTCCTCCAGCTCGGTCACCGTTAGGTATTCCGAAAATTGGAGGGCGTTATTCTCCGGGTCTAGCTTTGCCCTTTTAACCGCAGCGACAAAATCCTTTCCCATTCCTTCCTCTGCGCTCACATAAAGTACCCTTGCAAATTGGCTCAGGTACTCTGCCAACATGAGGCAGAACCACGTTTTTCCATTCTTTTCTATGCCGTAGATTATCCATATTCCGCAGGTCTCGGGAAGCCCCATAACGGTCTTCCAAATTCCGGTAAAGGCGAACGTGCTGAACTTTTTGGCGTATAGGTTCTTTAGGTTCAATGTTCGGCCCATTCATTATGCTGTTACGGGCGTTACGTTGTTTTTTTCCTTTAGAATTTCGATGTAGACCCTTCTTAGGGAGCCGTTGGTCTTGCCGTACATCTGCAAAGGGGTGTACTTGCTATTATTGGCCTTGAGTATCTTGGCAATCTCCGACAATAGGAACTTGTGGCGGTCTTGCTCGTTCAATGGCGTAATTCTTTGGTACCGGCTTCCCAAGCGGCTGAAAATCTCCGCAAAGCCCACCTTTTTATTCTCCCGGTTCCTGTCCAGCTTCACGGCTAGGCCGTCGGCACCCATCATGTACCATCCGCATCGGTATTCTGTAGCGTTCCATAGGGCCTTGACTTCTAAAAAAGCGGGGTATGAGAGGTCGCCGAACTCGTCCAGAATGACAAGGGGCTTGGTCATGCTCCGCATATACTGGATTAAATCCTGTTGTAATAGCCTTACCGATTGGTGGGAGTCGATACCGAACTCACGGGCCATGGCCCTCAATAGCTCCGTTCTTGACTTATGGCGGGAGCAATCCACCCGTATAGCGTTACGGTGGCGGCTTACATAGTCCTTAGCGGTGAAGGTCTTTCCGATGTCCGAGATATCGCAAAAGATGCCGCTTATGCCCATTTCCTGACAGGCGGTCAATTGTTTAAAGATGTAGTCATACACCATCGTGTAAGCGGTCTGCCAATGAAAGGCCTCGGCGTTGACGGGTACGTTGTACTTACTGGCTATCTCGTTCCATTTTTCGGAGGAGAGGACATTCTCAATATCACCGTTGGTGATTCGGCTAAATTGGGCGGGATTGATGCCTAATGAGGTTGCCTGTGCCTTGTTGGTGGTAAACTTGAAACCATTGTTCTTGATGGCTTCAACAATACGCATCCGGTACTCTTGGGTTAACATTTCCATAATTACAAATCGTTAGCGGGATTTCTATAGTTTATAAATTCTTCCTCGCCTTCATAAGTAGGCTCGTCCATGGGAGGGACAATGGTTTCGGAGTTCATATTTTTCGTCGGGTCAAACTCCTCTATGCCCGGTATCTGAAATTTATTGTTGAGTGTCTTTTTGCGATTGTCGAGGATGGTGACGGTATCCAGTTGGTTCTTTTGGGTACGCATGAATCCGTTGACCGTGGCCTCGTATCGGGTCATGATGGCCCTTAATTCCTCATCCTCTGCGGTGCGCTCAATCTTGGCCTTATTGGGGCGTGGCTTTGGCAACAGCTCGCAGATATAGCGACCGTCCACATAGACAAATGCCTTTAGTATATGGCCGTCGTTTCCGTCCAGCCAGTAGATATCGAACTCACGGCCCTCTACTTGCTTCATAAGGTGGACCAATGGCTCCCCGGTCTGAATGGTTCCCTCGTCGCCCAAAAGCCAAAGGCGGCTATTGAGTCGGGTTATGCCAGCATTGCAGGAGCTTCCGGTCTTATGGCCTAAATGGGGTAAAATGGCCTTGTAGTTGGTGGCCCTTAGGTCTGGGTTCTGATTTTCGCAGAAAACCTCCCAGCGGGTCTTTCCCTTAATCTTGGAATGCTCCATATTGTTCCAAGTGACAATGTCCTTGAGACATTCTTGGGCCAAACGGTCATAAGGGACTGTCATTTTTGGGACATTGCTTATCTGATTGGATTCACTAAGGGCAAATGGACGTGCGAGCCAGCCCTCACGTTCCTTCTCCAGCTTGTACCGTAATTCGCCATAGTACCGCTCTATTCTTTTAGATCGGGCTTTATTGGCGTACATCTGCCGGTATTGGAACATATTGCCCTCCTTGAGGAAAGTATCTTTATAACTGGCGTTCAAGGAACTCTCACACTCCAGCTCGGCGGGTAGGTTAAAGCCCCACTCGTCATAGTTCCTTACCATTTGGCGGTAGAACTCTAGGATAATACCCTCCTTAGTCTTTCCATAGACCCACACGGTAAACGCCTCGCTGGCCAAGTCGATACCATTATAGAACCACATCCTTTTTCCTTTCTCATATTCGAAAGGGGGCTGGCGGTCATCCACAGAGATTATGGAACCGGCAAGGGTAGGTTGCTCAAAGGAATGGTAAGGCGTGAATTTGGTCATTAGCTTTTGGCGGTCGCCGTTCCTTACTGCGTGGGTACCTATTTGGTTTTCCCATTTGGTCAGGTACATTCGAATACTGCTCTCGCTAAGTGCGGTAAATTTTTTAGGGTCGTAGATTTCCCCTGTGGTATCATTGATGACCTGAAGGTGGCCGTTGATAAATGCGTTGTATTGAATATGGATTTCGGTAGGGTTCGGTTTGTTGGATTGACCGGCGAACATATTGTTCAATAGTTCAACGGTTTCCTCCGTTACCTTGAGGGCGTTTCTTTTGGCTATTCCCTTGACGTCCTTAATCAAACTGATATACCCATCTTTTCTGAAGCTCCTAAAGGCTCCCTTGAATCTTTTACTGGTGGGTAGGTTGTGGGTATAACCGTACTTGGCTTGCATGACGGATTTGAAGGTTTCGGCATCCGTTGCCAAAGTGTTCAGGATTCCCCTTAGGCTTCCACCTTTACTACTCCGCTCAATTTCCCTTGCCTGTTTTAATTGGACCAGGGCTTTCATGACGCTGGCATTGATGATGTACCGGTTCTGTGATTCAGGGAGAAGGTTAAGACCGTCCTCCGTTTTAAAAGAGGTGTAAAAATCTACTGCCTCATGGTCACGTACATAGTAACGCTCCAGTATATGGTCCACCCTTCGAGGGTCGGGCAATTGTTGCTGAATTTCCGAGGGTAGGGAGTCGTAGTCCAATAAGAGACTGCGCCCATTGCCGCCGGATGATATTTTTCGAAGCCCGAAGTCCTTACGACTGTCACGGGTAATCTGTTTTCTGAGGTTTTCCCAATTGGGCCAAAAGTCCGGGATCAATTCCTCCCTGTAAACCCCAACTTTATTATTTGAGAGAAGTACAGGCATATTATGCGGATTTTGGTGTGAATAGTTCGATGGTATCTCTAAGGCTGTCGTAAATCTTCGATGATAAATCGCTTTTAATCTCGGCTTCGCCATTTGCGATTTGGTTTACGTAAGTATGGCTGACACCGTGTTTACGTGCAATAGCACGAACTTTTCCTTTTAGTGTCGCTTTTTCGATTTCAGTAAACTCAGCTTTCATGTTTTTTATTTACTTTACATATTGGAAACAAATTAAGCAGATATTTTCTACACTTACAAATATTTTTGATATTATTTTATGATTAATTCTCGAATTGCCGCTTTTATTCAACACTTAGGTGTGAGTTATAATGAGTTCGAAAGGTCCATTAATGCTGGGCGTGGTAGTGTTTCGGGAGCTATCAAAAATGATAGAAACCTAGGGAGTCATATTGTAGAAAGTATCCTACAGAAGTATAAAGAACTAAGTGCAGACTGGCTTTTTAGAAATCACGGTGAAATGCTTATTTCCACCGATAAAATGCTTAGGGAAGAGGTTACGCAATATCGACTTAGAACTGATAATAATGGTGGATTTCAACAAATTCCACTCTATAATTTAGAGGCGACTGCGGGTTTGGTCGAACTTTTTCGACACGTTGACGAAAAAACGCCTATGGATTATTTGAGCATTCCCAACCTTCCAAAATGTGATGGTGCGGTCTTTGTTACCGGTGATAGTATGTACCCATTGCTTAAATCTGGGGACATTGTCATATATAAAGAAGTCAGTAATATAGAGGAGGGAATTTTTTGGGGTGAAATGTACCTGGTTAGTGTTGACCTTGACGGGGAGGAGTATATAAGCGTAAAGTATATTCAGAAAAGCGAGGTTGATGAGAACCACATAAAGCTCGTTAGCCAAAATAGCCACCATCAGCCCAAGGATATCAGAAAGGATAGAATTAGGGCGTTGGCAATGGTCAAAGCCAGCGTAAGGATAAACGCAATGCGATAGATTTCTAGGAAAAAAAGCAACTTTTTTAACCGACTTTACCCAATAAGCCCTCCAAAAGCCTGATTTTACTGGTGTTCTAGAAATTTTACACAATAACATAAGTTGCAATAAGGGGTGTCTAACTCTGTAATTTTGTGCAATTAATAGATATTTTCGACATTTAAAGGGTCTTTAAATTGACTCAAAATACTTCATAATGTCCCTCCAACTGTCCCCCCAACTAAAAATATGGCCATATTTACCCCTTTGAACAGATTAGGAGGTAAACTGCGACAATAACGCCACGAAGCCCGTGGTTAAATAGGTTTTAAATAGAAATTAAATTTTGTTGTAGCAGGTAATCCGCAGGCATTCTTCGTGCCTTTTTGGAACATTCCGTTTTGAGTGTTCGAAATTAAAAAACTTTGGGAAGCCCCTATTTTATTAACTTTACAAAAAAATAAAAGCAAAATAGAATTAGCACATTCCGTTTTGCCCCTTATAAATACTTTTAGCAAAAATTAAGAACAAAATGGCGGAAAGCGTTAGTAAATTCAATACGTTCACCTTTTTTAAATTACCCTCTGCATGGTGGTCTGGCGTGCGTTTGCGTCATTTAGACGAAAAGAAGGCAATTGTTACGGTAAAGCACAAATGGTTTAATCAAAATCCGTTCAAGAGCATGTTTTGGGCTGTTCAGGGAATGGCGGCAGAGCTATCTACCGGTGCCATGATGATCGACCAGATTAGAGAAAGCGGTAAGAAAATTTCCATGCTCGTTGCCAATAACAATGCAAATTTTTCTAAAAAAGCGACAGGAAGAATAACATTTACCTGCGAGGATGGCCATCTTATTAAAGATGCTTTGGATAAAACCATTGCTACGGGAGAGGGGCAGACCATATGGATGAAATCTGTAGGTGTCAATGAAGATGGGGTGGTGGTCAGTACCTTTAACTTTGAATGGACGGTACGTCTTAAGAAATAAATTTGGTTGTAGATACAAAATGACCTTGGTAAGTTAGCGATAGTTGCTACGTACTAACCTTACTTAAAAGAACAGCAAACTAAAAACTGAGGTTAATTGATATGAAAAAATTTTTAATTCCCCTTATGATCTTACTCTTTATGAACTGTGGTTCCGACGATTCCGTAAAAGATTTTACCGCAGCCAATGAAGAGGAAATACTGGAGTATACAAGTGCACAAGGCTTAAATGCACAAAGAAGTGATTCCGGACTATACTACATTATAAACGAAGCCGGTTCCGGGAGCAGCCCCGCGGCAAGTTCAAATGTTACTGTCGCATATAGGGGTTACTTTACGGACGGTACAGTTTTCGATGAAAGTAATTCGGAGGGTATCTCTTTTGATCTTAGTGGTGTAATTGCGGGTTGGACAGAAGGCATCACCTACTTTAATGAAGGTGGCAGTGGTATTCTTTTGATTCCCTCTAGACTTGCTTATGGCACTAGAGGTAGAAGCGGTATACCTGGTGGTGCGGTACTTATATTCGATATTACACTCATATCTGTAAATTAGGCCTGGAATACTTCTTCCAAATGTGATTACTATCGTGCGTTAATTTTTTGGCCAATAGTGCTCGTACTCCTGTTTTTTAGTAACTTTAGGGAAACTATAAATTAAATTAGCAATGGGTAAATTTGAAATTAAAACAGGAAGTTCTGGCAAAACAATGTTCAATCTTAAAGCCGGTAACGGACAAGTAATTTTAACGAGTCAATCGTATGCCAGCAAGGACGGATGCAAGAACGGAATAGAATCGGTACGCACCAACTCACAGGACGATGCTCGTTTTGAGCGCAAGACGGCTAAGGATGGCAGCCCTTTCTTTACATTAAACTCAACCAACGGTCAAATCATAGGAAAGAGCGAAATGTATTCTTCTAAAGATGGTATGGAAAACGGTATTGCTTCGGTAAAGAAAAACGCTCCGGATGCGGAGGTAGTGGATAATTCTTAGAATAAACTTTTTTTCCTAATATATGAAGGCGGTCCGCAAGGCTGCCTTTTTTTTAGGGCTTTTCAAGATAAAGTTTATCATAACTTTTTTATAAGACTTACTATGCGGGAAAAAGTGATTTTTAAGGAAGTTCAAAAATTCAACCAATGGTGGTTGTGGCTCATTTTGATTTCACCAGTTATTTTTTCGGTATTAAAAATTTATCTAAGTTCAAGTCATAAGTGCAACATGCATATTTAAAATACTTGGGGCTAGCCCCAAGTATTTTAGGTTCAATATTTATATTGATCTTGCATGAAACATTACAAACAATTGACCCTATCTCAAAGGTATCAAATTCAGAGTCTTTTACAAGTCGGATTTACTCAAACCCAAATCGCATTAGAATTAGGCGTTAATAAAAGCACTATTAGTCGTGAGCTTAAGCGAAATATCCCGACAAGAGGTCAAACGGCCTACACCTATGTTGCCGAACACGCACAGCGAAAGACGCTTCATCGCCATAAGGTCAAAGCTAAGGCAATACTCCTAACGGATGATTTAAAAGCCCGTATAGCTGAGTTAATGTCTCACAATAAATGGAGTCCAGAGCTTATTGCCAAACGTCTTGCCAAGGAGCAAGAGCAATGTGTTAGTCACGAGACTATTTATAAATGGATATGGACCGCAAAGCACAGTCATCATAGAAAACATAAAGCTTATAAAGGTCTTCATAA